>NZ_JBJLSJ010000007.1:0-153774 GCF_050871975.1 Kineococcus rugosus
TCTTAACCCTAAAATTTAACTCGCTGTCGGGGGTGGAACGCGCCACGCGCGGCCCGGGGCCGGGGCCCCGCGCGCGGGCGGCCCCCGGCCGGGACCCCCCCTCGCGGGTGGTGCGCCTCAGGATCAGGCGCTGGTGGCCTCGCCCGTCAGGTTGCGGGTGAGGGCGGGGTCCACCGGGATGCCCGGGCCCATCGTCGTCGTGATGGTCGCCTTGCGCAGGTAGCGGCCCTTGGAGGAGGACGGCTTCAGGCGCAGCACCTCGTCGAGGGCGGCGGAGTAGTTCTCGACGAGCTGGGTGTCGTCGAAGGACGCCTTGCCGATGATGAAGTGCAGGTTGGCGTGCTTGTCGGTGCGGAACTCGATCTTCCCGCCCTTGATCTCCGACACGGCCTTGGCGACGTCCATGGTCACGGTGCCGGTCTTCGGGTTCGGCATCAGGCCGCGGGGGCCCAGCACCTTGCCCAGACGACCGACCTTGCCCATGAGGTCGGGCGTGGCGACGGCGGCGTCGAAGTCGAGGCGGCCCTTGGCCACCTCGTCGATGAGCTCGTCGCCACCGACGATGTCGGCGCCGGCGGCCTCGGCCTGCGCGGCGCGGTCACCGACGGCGAAGACCAGCACGCGGGCGGTCTTGCCGGTGCCGTGCGGCAGGTTGACGGTGCCGCGGACCATCTGGTCGGCCTTGCGGGGGTCGACGCCGAGGCGGAACGCGACCTCGACGGTCGCGTCGTACTTCACGGTCGACGTCTCGCGGGCCAGCTTGACGGCGTCCAGCGGGGCGTACAGCTCGTCGGCGTCGATCTTCTCGACGGCTGCGCGGTAGGCCTTGCTGCGCTTCACTTCAGCTCCTCAGGGGTGGAGTTCGTGGTCGGACGGGCCGCGCGGGCCCTGCCACTGGGTTGACCGGCCGAGCGGGTGCTCAGTCGGAGACGGTGATGCCCATGGAGCGGGCGGTGCCGGCGATGATGCGCGCGGCCATGTCGACGTCCTTGGCGTTGAGGTCCTGGAGCTTCTGCTCCGCGATCTCGCGCACCTGGGCGCTGGTCAGGTTGGCGACCTTCTTCACGTGGGGCTCGCCGGAGCCCTTCTCCACGCCGGCGGCCTTCTTGATCAGCTCGGCGGCCGGCGGGGTCTTGGTGATGAAGGTGAAGGAGCGGTCCTCGTAGACCGTGATCTCGACCGGGATGACGTTGCCGCGCTGGGCCTCGGTCTGGGCGTTGTACGCCTTGCAGAACTCCATGATGTTCACGCCGTGCTGACCGAGCGCGGGACCGATCGGCGGCGCGGGCGTCGCCTGGCCGGCCTTGATCTGGAGCTTGATGAGCCCGGCGACCTTCTTCTTGGGGGGCATGAGCGATCCCTTCCTCGGGTGCGTGAACGGCCCTTCGGTGCCCGCGGTTCGGGCGACGAGTGGTTGGAGGCCGTCGTCCAGTCTACGGGGTCCGCGGCGCGGCGCCGACACCGGCGGCGCCCCGGACGCACCGGACCCCCCGGCCCGTCGTGGGCCGGGGGGTCCGGTGGAGCGGCGACGACCTCAGATCTTGGCGACCTGGTTGAAGTTCAGCTCGACCGGGGTCTCGCGGCCGAAGATCGAGACGAGCACCGTGAGCTTCTGGCGGTCCGCGGAGATCTCCGAGATCGTCGCGGGGAGCGTCTCGAAGGGGCCCTCCATGACCGTGACCGACTCGCCGACCTCGAAGTCCACGACCCGCGTCGGGGCCGCGGTCGCGGTGCCGCCGCTGCTGGCCGCGGCCTTCTCGCCGGCCTGCGGCTTGGCGGTCAGGGCGGGGGCCAGCATCGAGAAGATCTCGTCGTGCGACAGCGGCACGGGCTGGTGGGTGTTGCCCACGAAGCCGGTGACGCCCGGGGTGTGCCGGACCGCGCCCCACGACTCGTCGGTCAGGTCCATGCGGACGAGGACGTAGCCGGGGATGCGGACGCGGCGCACGTTCTTGCGCTGGCCGTTCTTGACCTCGACGACCTCCTCCATGGGCACCTCGACCTGGAAGATGTAGTCCTCCATGTTGAGGGAGGTCATGCGGGTCTCGAGGTTCGTCTTCACGCGGTTCTCGTACCCCGCGTAGGAGTGGATGACGAACCACTCGCCGGGAGCGCGACGCAGCTTCTTGCGGAACTCCTCGGCCTCGTCGAGGTCACCCTCACCGGTGTCGAGGGCCTCGTCGCCGGCCTCGCCGGCCTCGACGGCCACGGCGTCGTCGAGCAGCGCGTCGTCGGCGGCCCCGCCGGACACGGCGTCGTCACCGGCCCCGGCGTCCTCCGGCTCGGCCCCGGGGGCGTCCAGCGCCTCGCCGACGGGCACGTCGGAGGTGTCAGCAGCCTGCTCGTCGGCAGCCTCGGCGTCCGCCTCGACGTCGTCGCGGACGTCCTCGGCGTCGTAGGACTGGGTCGCGTCGAACTGCTCGTCCGACTTGTCGTCGTCCGAGGGACCCCACTGCTCCGACACGTGCTGACCTGCTTCCTTCGGGATACGGGACTCGCGCGCACCCGGCAGGTGCGCACCGGCGCTCGTCAGGACCCGAACACCAGCAGGATGAGCTTGCCGATGCCGTAGTCCAGCAAGGAGACGAAGAGCATCATCACCACGACGAACACCAGGACCACGCCGGTGTAGCTCAGCAGGTCGCGCCGGCTCGGCCAGACGACCTTGCGCAGCTCCTCGACGACCTGGCGCAGGAACAGGAGCAGCCCCGTGCGCTTCTTGGCCTCGGCGGGCTCCGCCGTGGCCTTCGTCGTCTGGCTCACCTCGGGCTTCCCCGCTTCCGTGTGCTCGCCTTCTGCGGACGCGGCCGGGAGACCCGGCTCGCGGTGGTGCTCGCAGGGCAGGAGGGACTCGAACCCACAACCGCCGGTTTTGGAGACCGGTGCGCTACCAATTGCGCCACTGCCCTTCAGCGGAGCCGGGCCACCAGGGCGCCTCTCCACCGTTTTCACGCACGGCGGTACGGGGACCGCCGCGACCACCATAGGTGACGCAGGGCCCGGGAGTCGAACCAGTCGACCGCAGGGGGGTGGAAGGATGACCTTCGTGACCGCGCAGACGAGTCCCCAGCCCGCCGCCCGCCCCCGCGTCTCCGCCCGCGTCGCCGGGATCGCCGAGTCCGCGACGCTCGCGGTGGACGCCAAGGCCAAGGCCCTGAAGGCCGCGGGCCGGCCGGTCATCGGGTTCGGCGCCGGCGAGCCGGACTTCCCGACGCCGCAGGCCGTCGTCGACGCCGCCGTCGCCGCCTGCCAGGACCCCGCGAACCACCGCTACACCCCCGCCGGCGGACTGCCCGCCCTCAAGGAGGCCATCGCGGCGAAGACGCTGCGCGACAGCGGGTACGAGGTCTCCCCCGGCCAGGTGCTGGTGACCAACGGCGGCAAGCAGGCCGTCTACGAGGCGTTCGCCGCGATCCTCGACCCGGGCGACGAGCTGCTGCTGCCGGCGCCGTACTGGACCACCTACCCCGAGGCGGCCCGCCTGGCCGGCGGGGTGGCCGTGGAGGTCTTCGCCGGGCTGGAGCAGGGCTACAAGGTGACCGTCGAGCAGCTCGAGGCCGCCCGCACCCCGCGGACCAAGGCCCTGCTGTTCAACTCCCCCTCCAACCCCACCGGGGCCGTCTACTCCCCCGAGGAGGTCCGGGCGGTCGGGCGGTGGGCGCTGGAGCACGGCGTCTGGGTCGTCACCGACGAGATCTACGAGCACCTCGTCTACGACGGCGTGCGCGCCGCCTCCATCGTCGTGGAGGTGCCCGAGCTCGCCGACACCACCATCGTCCTCAACGGGGTCGCCAAGACGTACGCGATGACCGGCTGGCGGGTGGGCTGGATGATCGCCCCGGCCGACGTGGTCAAGGGCGCCGCCAACCTGCAGTCGCACCTGACGTCCAACGTCGCCAACGTGTCCCAGCGCGCCGCGCTGCAGGCGCTGACCGGTGACCTCACCGCCGTGGCGGCGATGCGCGAGGCCTTCGACCGGCGCCGCCGCACGATGGTCTCGATGCTGGACGCGATCGAGGGCGTGTCCTGCCCGCTGCCGCAGGGCGCCTTCTACGCCTACCCCAGCGTCGAGGGGCTCATCGGCCGCTCGCTGCGCGGGCGCCGGATCGACTCCTCGGCGACGCTGGCCGAACTGGTCCTCACCGAGGCCGAGGTCGCCGTGGTCCCGGGCGAGGCGTTCGGCCCCAGCGGCTTCCTGCGGCTGTCCTACGCCCTGGCCGACGACGACCTCGTCACCGGCGTCGAGCGCGTCCAGCGCCTGCTGGCCGAGGTGGAGTAGCGCGTACGCCGCCCGGTGGACGGCCGCGCCCGGCACGCGGTGGTGCCGGGGAGCGCCGGCCGGGCGGCAGGCTCGACCGGTGCCCGCTCCCCCGCCCGGACGTGACCGCCGGACCCGGCCGGGCGGCACCATGGGGGACGTGTCGACACCCCGGGAGCGCTGGTCGCCCGGTGCCGCCGCGCACACCCGTTCCTGGTGGGTGCGCAGCGTCCCGGGCTGGCACGCGGCCTTCGCCCTGTTCATCGTCATCGCCGCGGCGCTGCTCGTCGTCTCCGACAGCCCCGGGCGCGGGTGGGCGGCGCTCGCGCTGGCGGGGGTGACGGCGGCGTACGCGGCGCTGGCCGTCCGGTCGGTGCCCGGCCGCGGCTGGCGCCCCCGGGCCTACCTCGCCGTGCTCGTGGCGGGCCTGGCCGTCGCCCTCGTCGGCGAGCCGCGGCTCAACTTCCTGCTCTTCATCGCGTTCCCGCAGACCTGGGTCTTCACCCGCACCCGCCGCGAGGGGACGGCCTGGACGGTCGCCACCGCCGGAGCGGGGCTCGTGGGCATGGGCCTGGCCCACGGCGACGCGGCCCGGACGGTGGACGTGGCCGTCTCGATGCTCGTCTCGGTGGCCTTCACGTGCGCGCTGGGGTTCTGGATCTCCCAGGTCGTCGAGCAGAGCGAGGTGCGGGCCGAGCTCATCGGCGAGCTGGAGAGCACCCGCGCCGAACTGGCTGCGGCGCACCACGAGTCCGGGGTCGCGACCGAGCGCGCGCGGCTGGCCGCCGACATCCACGACACCCTGGCGCAGGGCTTCACCGGCATCGTGCTGCTGGCGCAGTCGGCGGCGGCGTCGGCCCCCGACGAGGCCACCCGGCGCCGGCTGGGGGTCATCGAGGAGGCCGCCCGCGCCGGGCTGGCCGAGGCGCGGACCCTGGTCGCGGCGATGAGCCCGGTGGGGCTGGAGGACGCGGGCACGCTGGGCGAGGCCCTGCAGCGGCTGGCCGAGCGCGTCTCGCGGGAGAGCGGGGTGCGGGTCGAGGTGGTCCTCGCCGACCACGACCCGCTGGCCCTGCCGAAGGCGCAGCAGGTGGTCCTGCTGCGGGCGGCGCAGGAGGCGCTGGGCAACGTCCGCAAGCACGCCGGGGCGCGCAGCGCGCAGGTCGTGCTGACCAGCGCCGACGGCAGCGCGACGCTCGAGGTCCGCGACGACGGGGTCGGCATCCGGGCCGCGGACGTGGAGACGGCCACCGGGTTCGGCCTGGCGGGGATGCGGCGGCGGGTCGAGGAGGCGGGCGGGGTGTTCGAGGTGGTCGGGGAGCCCGGCAGCGGCACGCGGCTGCGCATCGCGGTGCCGGCGCTCGCGGCCGGGGAGGCGTCGTGACGCGGGTGGTGGTGGTCGACGACCACCCGGTGGTGCGCGGGGGCCTGGAGGCGCTGCTGGCCACGGCGGGCGACCTGGAGGTCGTGGGGTCGGCCGGGGACGGCCGCGAGGCGCTGGAGCTGGTCGCGCGGCTGCTGCCGGACGTCGTGCTGATGGACCTGCGGATGCCGGGGGTGGACGGGGCGAGCGCCACCGAGCGGATCCGGCGCGAGCACCCGTCGGTGCACGTGCTGGTGCTGACGACGTACGAGACGGACGCCGACATCGTGCGGGCCGTGGAGGCCGGGGCGACGGGGTACCTGCTCAAGGACACCCCGCTGGCGCAGCTGGCGGACTCGGTGCGGGCGGCCGCGCGCGGGGAGACGGTGCTGGCCCCACCGGTCGCGGCGCGCCTGATGGCCCGGCTGCGGGCGCCGGCGCAGGAGTCGCTGACCCCCCGCGAGCTGGAGGTGCTGGGGGCGGTGTCCCGGGGGTCGACCAACGCGGAGATCGGCCGGGAGCTGTTCATCGGGGAGGCGACCGTCAAGACCCACCTGCTGCGCGCCTTCGCGAAGCTGGGGGTCGACGACCGGACGCACGCGGTGACGGTGGCGATCCGGCGCGGTCTGCTCCCCCCACCGGTCTGAGCGCCGCGGCGGTGATCCCGAGACGGGGACTCGACGTGCTGGCAGACTCACGGAGCGTGACACGCGCGGTCGAGACCCTGCCGAAGGCCCACCTGCACCTGCACTTCACGGGGTCGATGCGACCCAGCACCCTCCTCGACCTCGCCGACCGGCACGGCACCCGGCTGCCGGCCACCCTGAGCTCCCAGGCGATGATCACCCTCTCGCCGGACGAGCGGGGCTGGTTCCGCTTCCAGCGGCTGTACGACGCGGCCC
Organism: Kineococcus rugosus; assembly: GCF_050871975.1. Classification (NCBI taxonomy): domain Bacteria; kingdom Bacillati; phylum Actinomycetota; class Actinomycetes; order Kineosporiales; family Kineosporiaceae; genus Kineococcus; species Kineococcus rugosus. The sequence continues at coordinate 6,524 of NZ_JBJLSJ010000007.1, forward strand.
GCGCGTGCGTGCGCACGGCCGACGACATGCGCCGGATCGTGCTCGAGGCCGCGGCCGACGACGCGGCCGAGGGGTCGCGGTGGCTGGAGCTGCAGGTCGACCCCACGAGCTACGCCGTCCACGTCGGCGGCCTCACCCCCGCCCTGGAGATCGTCCTGGACGCCGCGCGGGAGGCCACCGCGCTGACGGGGACGTCGGTCGCGGTCGTCGTGGCGGCCAGCCGCACCCGGCACCCGCTGGACGCGCGGACGCTGGCCCGGCTGGCCGCGCGCTACGCCGGGCAGGGCCCCGGCACCGTCGTGGGGTTCGGCCTGTCCAACGACGAGCGGCGCGGGGACACGGCCGAGTTCGCGGGGGCCTTCGACATCGCCCGCGCCGCGGGGCTGGCCTGCGTCCCGCACTCGGGGGAACTGCTGGGGCCGGCGCACGTCGAGGCGACCCTGGCGGCGCTGCGGCCCGACCGCCTCGGCCACGGCGTGCGCAGCGGCGAGGACCCCGCCGTCCTGGAGCGGGTCGTGCAGGCCGGGGTGGCCCTGGAGGTGTGCCCGACGAGCAACGTCTCCCTCGGCGTCTACCCCGAGCTGGAGCGCGTCCCGTTGCGGCAGCTGGTGTCCGCGGGCGCGACCGTGGCGCTGGGCGCGGACGACCCGCTGCTGTTCGGGCCCCGGCTGGCGGCGCAGTACCGCAGCGCGCGCGAGGACCACGGGTTCGACGACGCCGGGCTGGCCGGGCTGGCGAAGGCGTCGATCAGCGCCTCCCGGGCGCCGGCCGACCTCAAGCGGCGGTGGCACGCGGAGGTGGACGACTGGCTGACCGGGAAGGGTGAGGACGTCGCGCAACGGACGACGGACCACCTCACCGTGTGATTGACTCAATGAGTTGACTCATTGACTCGCGGAGGTCCCCCGTGGCTGTTCCCCTGCTCGTCCTGGCCCCCGTGGCCTTCGCCCTGGCCGGTCTGCTGGCCGCGCTGGTGCTCGCCCGCGGGGACGTCCACCCCCGGGCGCTGCCCCTGCCGGTGGCCGCGGCGCGAGCGCGGGGCCTGCGGTGGTCGGCCGGCGCCGTCGCGGCCGGGCTGCTCGTCGGGGCGGCGCTGGTGGCGACCGGCGTCGAGCTCGCCGCCCCGGGCCTGGTCCTCGCCGCCGTCCCGGCCGCCGCGGCCGGGCACGCCGCGGTCGCGCTGCACGGCGAGCTCAGCTGGCCCCGCCCCACCGGCCGAGTCCGGGGCGCGGGGCTCACCGCGCGCTCGGTGCGGCACAGCACCCCGCCCGTCCTGACCGTCGCCGCGCTCCTGGGGACGTCCGTGGTCCTGCTCACCTGCACCGGCGGCCTGGTGGTGACCGACGGCTGGACGAGCACCTACCTGTGGACCACCCCGAACTCCAGCTCCAGCGCCGACCCCTTCCCCGGCGCGGCCGTCGCGGTGCCGGTGCTGATCGCGACCGCGCTGTGCGTCGCGGCGACCTGCGCCGTCCTCGGGCGCATCCCGGGGAGGCCTGCGGTCCCCTGCGCCGACCCGGCCGTCGACGCCGCCCTGCGCCGGGCGGCCGGGCACCGGGTGCTGCGGATCACGGCCTCGGCCCTGCTCGGCACGGCCGGGGTGCTCGTCGTGCTGTGGCACCACGCCGTCGGGCTGTACGGCACGCGCTACGACGCCACCGGCACCCCGTCCCCCGGGCCGTTCGCCGGGCTGGAGAGCGCCACGGTGACCACCGGGTTCGTGCTCGTCCTGCTGGGGCTGGTCGTGCTCGCCGTCCCGGCCCGCGGCCTACGCGCCCCTGCGGAGGCGGTGCTCGCGTGAGCGGACTGCGCCTGCTGGTCGACACGCACTCCGCCGTCCCCGCCTACGAGCAGATCCGCGAGCAGGTCACCGTCCTGGTCACCACCGGCGCCCTGCGCCAGGGCGACCGGCTGCCCGCGGCGCGGGCGCTCGCCGCCGACCTCGGCCTGGCCGTCGGCACCGTCCAGCGCGCCTACCGCGAGCTCGAGCTCGCCGGGACGGTCGCCTCGCGGCGGCGCACCGGGACCGTCGTGACGGCCGGGGTCAGCGTGGAGGAGGACGTCCGGTGGGCGGCGGAGGGGTTCGTCGAACGGGCGCTGTCGTCCGGGCTCAGCCCCGACCAGGCCCTCGACGTCGTCCGCGCGGCGCTGGTCAGCGTGGGGCGCAGCCGGACCTAGAGGGAGGCGCCGACCAGCACCGGCTCGTTGACCAGCCGCACGCCGAACCGCTGCTCCACGCCGTCGGCGACCGTGCGGGCCAGGGCCAGCAGGTCCTCGGCGGTCGCCGACCCCCGGTTGGTCAGCGCCAGCGTGTGCTTCGTCGACAGCGTCGCCGGACCGGGGGCGCCGAAGCCCTTGCCGAAGCCGGCCCGGTCGATGAGCCAGGCGGCGGAGGTCTTCACCCGCCCCTCCCCCGCCGGGAAGCGGGGCGCGTCCGCCGGCAGCCGGTCGGCGGCGTCCGCCGTCAGGACCGGGTTGGTGAAGAACGAGCCCGCGCTCCACGTGTCGTGGTCGCTGCGGTCGGCCGGGTCCCACACCATCCCCTTGCCGGCGCGCAGCTCCAGGACGGCCTCGCGCACGGCGCGCGCCGGGGCCACCTGCCCCACCTCGACGCCGAGGCGCCGGGCCAGCTCCGGGTAGCGCACCGGCGCGGGCCGCATCGGGAACTGGAACGTCACGTCCAGCACCACGTAGCGGCTCTCGGCGTGCGACCCGGCCAGCGCGACGCGGGACCGCTTGAGCAGCGACGTGCGGTACCCGAAGCCCAGCTCGGCCGCCGCGAACGTCCGCTGCCGCCGCTCCGCGCGGTCCCAGGTGCGGACGGTCTCGACGGTCTGCGCGACCTCCTGGCCGTAGGCGCCGACGTTCTGCACCGGCGTCGCGCCGACGCTGCCGGGGATGCCGGACAGCGCCTCGATCCCACCCCAGCCGCGCTCGACGGCCGTCGCGACCAGGTCGTCGAAGCGGTGCCCGGCCGCGACGGTCACGACCCCGCCGCCGCAGGCGTCCTGGGAGGCGACGGAGAACCCCCGCGTCGCGACGTGCACGACGGTCCCGGGGAAGCCGTCGTCGGCGACCAGCAGGTTCGAGCCGCCGGCCACCAGCAGCAGGGGCTCGCCCGCGGCGTCGGCGGCGGCGACGGCCTCGACCAGCTCGGTCTCCGTCGCGGCCTCGACGAGGCGGCGGGCGGGGCCCCCGACGTGCAGGGTGGTCAGGTCAGCCAGGGAGGTCACGAGGACAGCTTGCCGTCCGCCGCCCGGTTCCCCGCACCGAGGGCCACCCCGTCGCGGTGCGGCCTCGCCGAGCCGGCGACCACCAGGGCGAGCGCGGCCAGGACCGCGGCCGCGGTCACCGCGTCGAGGACGCCGACGCGGTCGGCCAGGAAACCCAGCAGCGGGGGGCCGGCCAGGAAGGCGGCGTAGCCGACGGAGGACACGACGCTGACCCGGACGGCGGCGTTGACCTCCTCGTCGGCGGCGGCCGTCATGCCCAGCGGGAAGCCGAGGGCGGCCCCCACCCCCCACAGCGCGGCGCCGACCACGGCCAGCGGGACGCCGGGGGCGTGCACGAAGAGCAGGATCCCGGCCACGGCCAGGCCCGCGCACAGCCGCAGCGCCAGGACGCGCGGCACGCGGGCCAGGACGACCGGCCCGGCGAGGCGGCCCAGCGTCATGGCGGTGACGAAGACGGCGAACCCGGCGACGCCGACCTCGTGGGCGACGTCGTGGCCGTCCACGAGGCCCTCGGCCAGCCAGTCGTTGGCGGTGCCCTCGACGAACGCCATCCCCAGGACCATGACGCCGATGAGCAGGGTCCGCGGCTCGGTCCAGGCCCGCCGCAGCGAGATGCCCGCCGGCGCGTCCTCCTCCGGGGCGGCGTCGGGCAGGAAGGAGCGGACCAGCACCGCGGCGCCGGCGAGGGCCAGGACGGCGGTGGCGCCCAGCTGCACCCAGGTGGGCAGCCCGGCGCGCACGAGCAGGACGGCGAGCCCGGCCGCGACGACGGTGCCGAAGCTGTAGCCGGCGTGGAAGCGGGACATGATCGCCCGGTCCAGGCGCCGCTCGACGACGGTGCCCTCGACGTTCATCGCGACGTCCCAGCTGGCCGTGCCCGCGCCCTGCACGAACAGCCCGACCGCGGCCAGCGGCAGGCTGTGCAGCCCGTCGACGGCGAGGGCGGCCAGCGCCATCCCGGCCGCGACGGCGCCGGCGCCGGCCAGCACGGTGCGGGCGCGGCCGATGCGCAGCACCACGGCCCCGGCCAGCGGCATCGTCAGGACCGAGCCGAGGGACAGCGCGAGCAGGAGCAGGCTGAGGCGGCCCGCGCTGAGGTCCAGGGTGTCGCGCACCGAGGGGATGCGCGAGGCCCAGGACGCGAAGGCGAAGCCGTTGAGGACGAAGGCCGCGTAGACGGCCGTCCTCGCGCGCGACGCGGCGGGCGAGGCCGCGCTCACGGCAGCTTGACGACCGCTCGCGCGCGGGTGAGGACCTTGGTGCCGCCGCTGGTGACGGTGAGGTCGACCTCGACGGTGCCGGCGGCGTCGTCGCGGGCGACGACGGTGCCGGTGACGTCGACGACGGCGTTCTCACCGGCGGGCACGACGACGGGTGCGGTGAACTTCGTGCCGTACGACAGGACCCGGGTGGGGTCGCCCGCCCAGTCGGCGACGACGGTCCCGGCCAGCCCCATCGTCAGCATCCCGTGGGCGATGACGTCGGGCAGGCCGACCGAGCGCGCGGTGGCCTCGTCGAGGTGGATGGGGTTGCGGTCCCCGGAGGCCTCGGCGTAGGTGCGCAGGTCCTCGCGGGACAGCTCGTACCGGGCGGTGGGCAGCTCGGTGCCGACCTCGACGCTCACGCTTCCTCCGGGGCCCGCACCACGAGCATCGACGTGACGGTCGTCACGGGGGTGCCGTCGGTGAGGGCGAGCTCGGTGCGGGTGGTGACCATGGCGTTGCCGCGCACGACGCGCACGCGGTCGACGTGGACCTCGGCGGTCAGCTCGTCCCCGGCCACGATCGGGCGGTGGTGGGTGAACTGCTCCTCGCCGTGCACGACGCGGGTGAAGTCGATCCCGGCGGCGGGGTCGGAGACGAACTGCGCCTCCGCGGCCTGGGCGAGGGTCACGGCGAAGGTTGGCGGGGCGACGACGTCGGCGTGCCCGAGCTCGCGGGCCGCGGCGGTGTCGTGGTGGCTGGGGTGGGCCGCCCGCACGGCCCGGGCGAAGGCCCGGACCGCGTCGGCGGTCACCGTGGTCGTACCGGTCGGGGGGTAGACGCGACCCGCGAAGGACTCGTCCACGTTGACGGTCGTCACGGCGGTGCGTTCTCCCTCGGCGGGACGGAGGGTCAGCGGGTCTCGCGGTGCGTGGTCTTCTTGCCGCAGCGCGGGCAGAACTTCGCCAGGTCGAGACGGTCGGGGTCGTTCCGACGGTTCTTCTTGGTGATGTAGTTCCGCTCCTTGCACTCGGTGCAAGCCATGGTGATCTTCGGGCGGACGTCGGTGCTCTTGGCCACGGCCGGGTGCCTCTTCCTCAGTGTCGTGAAACGCGGGCGGTCGAGTGCGCCGCCGATCTGCCTTCCAGGGTACGCGACGAGCGCGCAACGCCCGAACGTGCGACGAGCGGCCACCCGGGGAGGGCGACCGCTCGGGGCTGTCGTGCGCTGTAGCGAGGGCCGGACTTGAACCGGCGACACAGCGATTATGAGCCGCTTGCTCTACCAACTGAGCTACCCCGCCGTGCGTCCGGCGGAGGCCGCCGGCTGCGAGCCCCGATCGAGGATTGAACTCGAGACCTCTTCCTTACCAAGGAAGTGCTCTACCACTGAGCTATCGGGGCGTTGCGTCGTGCACTGCCGCGTGCGCGGTCTGTGATGACCTTACACGCCACGACCCGGTGCTCGGGACGAGCACCGGGTCGCGACTCGCGACGTGGCGGGTGATGGATTCGAACCAACGTAGGCTACGCCGGCGGATTTACAATCCGCTCCCTTTGGCCGCTCGGGCAACCCGCCAGTGCCACCAGCGAGCTGGCGACGGTGAGACGATAGCAAGCCCGGGGCGGTTCACGGAAACCGACCCCGGCAGCCCCAGCCCGGACCACCTCAGGAGGACCCCCACCGTGCCCAGCGACTCGTCGTTCGACGTCGTCAGCAAGGTCGACCGCCAGGAGGTCGACAACGCGCTCAACCAGGCCGCGAAGGAGATCGCCCAGCGCTACGACTTCAAGGGCGTCGGCGCCGACGTCAGGTGGAGCGGGGAGTCGATCGTCATGGTCGCCAACTCCGAGGACCGCGTGAACGCCGTCCTCGACGTGCTGCAGACCAAGCTGGTCAAGCGCGGCGTCTCCCTGAAGGTGCTCGACCTGTCCGACCCGGTCGCCTCCGGCAAGGAGTACCGGATCACCGCCGGCCTCAAGGAGGGCCTGGCCCAGGACGTCGCGAAGAAGATCGGGAAGATCATCCGCGACGAGGGCCCCAAGGGCGTCAAGACGCAGATCACCGGGGACGAGATGCGCGTCACCTCCAAGAGCCGCGACGAGCTGCAGGAGGTCATCGCGCTGCTCAAGGGCGCCGACCTCGACGTCGCGCTCCAGTTCGTCAACTACCGCTGACGTGCCGGACCTGGACCGCCGCGCGCTCCTGGGGCTGGCGCTGACCGGCGGCGTCCTCGCCGGCTGCTCCGGCGGGGAGCCCGAGCCCGCCGCCACGACCGCGACCACCACCGCGACGCCCACGGCGACGGCCACGGCGACGGCCACCGGCGCGCCGGACGCCGAGACCGACCCGAGCTTCGTGCCCAGCGGCCTGAGCTCCACGCAGCGGACCGTCTACCGCTACGGGGACCACTACCGGCAGGTCAGCGACCTGTGGCTGCCCACCGGCGAGCGGCGGGACGCGTTCGTCGTCGTCGTGCACGGCGGCGGCTGGGAGGCCGGCTACGACCGCCGCGACATCAACGACCTCGTCGGCGACCTCGTCACCCGCGGGTACCCGACCCTGAACGTCGACTACCGCGGGTTCGGCGACGGCGGGGGGTGGCCCACGACGTTCACGGACACGGCCACCGCGGTCGACCTCGCCGCCGTCGCCGCGACGCAGTTCTCGCTCCCGCTGGAGCGGGTCTGCCTCGTGGGGCACTCCGCCGGCGGGCACCTGGCGATGTGGGCCGCCTCGCGGGGCACGCTGCCGTCCGGCGCCCCCGGGGCCGACCCGAAGGTCGAACCGGCGCTGGCGGCGTCGCTGTCGGGGGTGCTGCACCCCTCGGTCGCCTACGGCGAGGACGCCAACGTCGTGGGCCTGTTCGGCGGGTCCCCCGCGGAGGTGGACGACCGGTTCGCCCTGGGCGACCCGTCCCGCCGGGCGCCGTACGGCATCCCGCTGTGGGCCGGGGCGGGCACCGCCGACGAGGTGGTCCCCTACTCCCAGACGCAGTTCTTCGTCGACGCCGTCACCGCGGCCGGCGACACCGTCGAGGAGCAGCTCGTCGACGGCGCGGACCACGTCGCGGGCAAGGACCCGGGCGGGCCGATCGTGCCGCTGTTCCGGGCCTGGCTGGAGCAGCGGCTGGCCTGAGGGCCCGGGCCGACCGGTCCAGCCCGGGTCGGCGCCGGGTCAGCGCCGGTACCCGGCCAGGGCCTCCAGGCGGGCGATGCGCTCGGCCATGGGCGGGTGGGTGGAGAAGAGCTTCGCCACCCCCTGCCCGCGGAACGGGTTCGCGATCATCATGTGGCTGGAGTTCACCAGCTCGCGCTCGGGCGGCAGCGGCAGCTGGCGGGTGCCCAGCTCCAGCTTGCGCAGCGCCGAGGCCAGCGCGAGCGGGTCGCCCGTCAGCTTCGCGCCGTCCTCGTCGGCGTCGTACTCGCGGGTGCGGGAGATGGCGAGCTGGATGACGGTCGCGGCCAGCGGGGCCATGAGCGAGAGCAGCAGCACCGCCAGCGGGTTGGGCCGGTCCTCGTCGCGGCCGCCGCCGAGCATCGACCCGAAGAACAGCCCGAACTGGGCGACGGACGTGATGACGCCCGCGAGCGCCCCCGCGACCGAGCTGGTGAGGATGTCGCGGTTGTAGACGTGCATGAGCTCGTGGCCCAGGACCCCGCGCAGCTCGCGCTCGTCGAGCAGCTGCAGGATGCCCTCGGTGCAGCAGACGGCGGCGTTCTCGGGGTTGCGGCCGGTGGCGAAGGCGTTGGGCGCCATGGTGGGCGAGACGTACAGCTGCGGCATCGGCTGGCGGGCGGCGGTCGACAGGTCCCGGACGATGCGGTGCATCGCGGGCTGCTCGGCCTCCGAGACGGGGCGCGCGCGCATGGCCCGCAGGGCGAGGGTCGCGGAGTTCCAGTACCCGTAGGCCGAGGTGCCGATCCCGACGAGCAGGAAGACGAGCAGGATCACCGGCGCGTCGAAGGAGGAGGCGAGCAGACCGCCGATGAGCAGCAGCACCGCCCAGATCGCGCCGAACAGCACGGCCGTCTTCAAGCCGTTGTGGTGCCGGTGCATCCGGTCCCTTCCCCCGTGCCGACGTTCTCGCAGGCAGAACGCCGCAGGCGGCCCGCGCGTTCCGGTGCGGCGCCCCGGGAAGGGCAGTTGCGTCACGAGGCCGGACTGTGAGTGACTTCCCAGCACGTCGGGTGTCCGGCGGACGACACCTGACGGGGGTTCACGGTGAACACGGGCACCGCCGAGCGACGGGCCGGGACGCTGCTGTCCCTGGCCACCGCGCTGGCCGCCACCGACAGCGTCGAGGACGTGGCGCTCGCCGTGCGGGACGTGCTGGGCAAGGACCTCGGGGCGGCGTTCACGTCGGTGTCGATGATCGACGGGCCGTGGCTGACGACCCCCGCCCTCGGCCAGCTCGACGACCACACCGAGCACGGGTGGCTGCGGCTGCCCCTGGACCTCGACAGCCCCGCGCACCGCGTCGCCCGCTCCGGGCAGCCGCTGCGGTTCACCTCCCCCGAGGAGCTGGCCGCCGCCTACCCGGGCACGGCGAGGGCGTTGCAGCGCACCGGGTTGCGCTGCGGCGTGGTGCTGCCGCTGCTCATCTCCGGCGGCTTCCGCATCGGGGCGCTGACCATCGCCTGGGACGCCGACCGCGCCTTCGACCCGGACGAGGCCGTGCTCACGACGGCGGTCGCCGACGCCACCGCGCAGGCCGCGCGCCGCGCCCAGCTGTACCGCGAGCGCCGCGACGTCGCGCACACGCTGCAGGCCGCGATGCTGCCCGAGCTGCCGGTGCTGCCCGGGCTGGAGATCGCCAGCCGCTACCTGCCGTGGTCGACGACGGACGAGCAGGTCGGCGGGGACTGGTACGACGCCATCTCGCTGCCCGACGGCGGCGTCCTGCTGCTCATCGGGGACGTCGCCGGCCACGACACGGAGGCGGCGGCGCGGATGGGCCGGGTGCGCTCGATGTTCCGCGCCCTGGCCGTCGACCACCCCGAGGAGCACCCGGCGGCGCTGGTCAGCCGCCTCGACCACGTGCTGGACGTCCTGGGCGACCAGACCCTGGCCACCATGGCGGTCGTGCGGCTCGACGCCCCCGGACCGGACCGGCGGGTGCGGTGGACGACGGCGGGCCACCCGCCGCCGGTGCTGGTGGACGCCCGCGGCCGCTCCACGGTGCTGCAGGAGGAACCGGACCTGCCCCTGGGCGTGCTCCCGGACCGGCCCCGGCACGACCACTGCCGCCCCTGGCCGCCCGGGGGGACGCTGGTGCTGTACACCGACGGCCTGGTGGAGCGCCGCGGCCGGGACGTGGGCGCCGGCATCCTCGTCCTGCGCGCCGGGCTGGAACGGACCCACACCGAGCCGCTGGAGACGCTGCTGGGGGAACTGGTCACCGAGCACGTCGCCAACAGCGAGGACGACTGCGCGGTGCTGGCCGTGCGGGACGTGTCCTGAGCCCGCGCGCCGGGGTGCCCCGCGGCGCGCGGACCGTGCCCTAGGCCTGCTCGCGGCGGGCGCGCAGCTGCGCGGTGAGCGCGGGCAGCACCTCGCCGAGGTCGCCCACGATCCCGTAGTCGGCGAACTCGAAGATCGGGGCGTCGGGGTCGTTGTTGATGGCGACGACGACCTCGGAGGCCGCCATCCCGCCCTTGTGGTGCACGGCGCCGGAGACGCCCGCGCCGACGTACAGCCGCGGGGAGACGGTCACGCCCGTCTGCCCGACCTGCGCCTCGTGCCCGATCCACCCCTCGTCGGTCGCGACGCGGGTGGCGCCCACGGCCGCGCCGAGGACGTCGGCGAGCTCCTCGACGGCGCTGAAGTCGCCCTCCACGCCGCGGCCGCCGACGACGACGACCTCGGCCTCGGCCAGGGCCGGGCGGTCCGAGCGGGGGCGCGGGGACCGGGAGACGACGGTGACCGCGCGGGCGGCGGCCGACGCCTGCACGGAGTGCTCCACGACGCGCGCCTCGGCGGCCACCGCGAGCGGGGCGGCCTGCACGGCGTGCGGGGACAGCGCGACGACGGCCAGCGGCCCGGTCACGGCGCAGGTGGTGTCCCAGGACCCGGCCAGGACGGTCTTGCGGGCGCTCCAGCGCCCGTCGGTGAGCTCCACGGCGCGGGCCCCGGTGACGACGCCGGCCCCGGTGCGCACCGCGAGCCGCGCCGCGACCTCCTTGCCCTCGAAGGTGGAGGCGACCAGCAGCAGCGACACGTCGCCGACCGCGGTCAGGACGGTCTGCACCCCGTCGACCACGGAGGTGGTGAGCTGCTCGTCGGCGCCGGTCACGGTGACCCGGTGCAGGACGTCGGCGCCGTGCGCGGCGACGACCCCGGTCTGCGGGTCGTCGCCGATCCAGACGGCGTGCACCTCCTGCCCCAGGCCGCGGGCGGCCGTGAGCAGCTCCAGGGAGGTGCTGCGGACGGAGCCGTCGGTGTGGTCGACCAGGACTGCGATGGTCACGCGAAACCCTTCTGCGACAGGTAGTCCACCAGCGCCGGGACCGTCTCGGCGTCGCCGGTGACGAGCACCCGGCCGGTGCGCTCGGGGTGCTCGGCGGCCTCCACGACGCGGGTGGTGGACCCGTCCGGGCCCACCGCGGCGGGGTCGAGGCCGAGGTCGGCCAGCGACCAGGTGGTCACCGGCTTCTTGCGGGCGGCCATGATCCCCTTGAAGTTCGGGAAGCGGGGGCGGAAGGCCTGGTCGGTCACCGACAGCACCGCCGGGGCGGGCGCGGTGAGCTCCTCGACGTGGGTGGAGGTCTCCCGGCGGACGCTCACCACGCCGTCGGCGACGCTGACGCGGTCGACCAGGGTGAGCTGGGGCCAGCCCAGCACCTCGGCCAGCGCGGCGGGCACCAGGGACGTCAGCCCGTCCAGGCCGGCCATCCCCGCGACCACCAGGTCGACGGGCTGCTCGGCGTGCAGCTTCGCGACGGCCGCCGCCAGCACCCGGGCGGTGGCGATCGCGTCGGACCCGGCGACGGCCTCGTCGGTGACGTGCACGGCGGTCGAGGCGCCCATCGCCAGCCCGCGCCGCAGGGCCTCCACGGCGGGGGCCGGGCCCACGGTCAGGACGGTGACGTCGTGCCCCTCGCCGGGGAACCCGGCAGCCTCGGCGGTGCGCAGACCGGCCTCGAGGGCGTCCTCGTCGAGCTCGTTGAGGGTGTCGTCGTCCCCGCCGCGGACCAGCCGCCCGTCCTCGCCGAGGGACCGCGGGGACTGCAGGTCGGGGACGTGCTTGACGCAGACGACGACGCGCACGTCAGGCGATCCCGCGCGAGGCCTTGATCATGTCCTCGCGGGACACGACCTTGACGCGCTCGCGGCCGTGCGGCTCGCCCAGCGCCCGCTCGAACGCGTCCAGGCTCTCCCAGTCGGTCCAGGTCAGGACGTCGACGCCCTTGCCGCCCAGGAAGTCCAGGACGGCCTGCGGGTCCGGCTCGGCCGCGCGGGGCAGCTGCGCGGCGTCGGAGACCAGGTGCCTGATCGTCTCGGAGGCGTCGGACTTGGTGTGCCCGATGAGCCCGACCGGGCCGCGTTTGATCCAGCCGGTGACGTAGACGCCCGCGACGGTGTCGCCGCCCGGTTCCAGGACGCGGCCCTCGTGGTTGGACACGACGCCCTTGAGCTCGTCGAACGGCAGCCCCTCCAGCGGGGACCCGAAGTACCCCACCGCGCGGTAGACGGCCTGGACGTCCCAGTGGTGGACGTCGCCGGTGCCCTCGACCGTGCCGTCGCCCACGAGGCGGGTGCGCTCGGTGCGCAGGCCCGTGACGTGCCCGTCGGCGCCGACGACGATCTCGGCCGGGGCGTGCAGGAAGTGCAGGTGGATGCGGCGCGAGGCCGTCGACTCCCCCTCCTTCAGCGTCCAGTCCGTCAGCGTCTTGACGACCTGCCGGGTCTGGTTGGACGCCGCGATGGCCTGCTCGCTGCCCTCGTCGAACTCGAAGTCCTCCGGGTCGACGAGGACGTCGACGTCGCGGACGTGGCCGAGCTCGCGCAGCTCCAGCGGCGAGAACTTCACCTGCGCCGGGCCGCGGCGGGCGAAGACGTGCACGTCGGTGACCTTGGAGGACTTCAGGCCCTCGTAGACGTTGTCCGGGATCTCGGTGGGCAGCAGGTCGTCGGCGTGCTTGGCCAGGACCCGGGCCACGTCGAGGGCGACGTTGCCGGCGCCGAGGACGGCCACGCTGGCGGCGTCCAGCGGCCACTCGCGCGGGTAGTCGGGGTGCCCGTCGTACCAGGAGACGAAGTCGGCGGCGCCGAAGCTCTCCGGGGCGTCGACGCCGGGGATCGTGAGCGGGGCGTCGCGGATCGCGCCGGTGGAGAAGACGACGGCGTCGTAGAAGCGCTGCAGGTCCTGCAGGCCCACGTCGGTGCCGAAGTCGACGTTCGTCAGGAGCCGGATGTCCCCGCGGCCCAGGACCTTCTGCAGGGCCACGATGATCTGCTTGATGCGGGGGTGGTCGGGGGCGACGCCGTAGCGGACCAGGCCGAACGGCGCGGGCAGCCGCTCCACGAGGTCGATGCTCACCCCGTCGAAGCCGGACGCCGACAGGTCGGCCTTGGAGAGGATGTCCGAGGCGTAGATCCCGGCCGGTCCGGCTCCCACGACGGCGACGCGCAGCGGACGGTTCGAATCGGTCACAGCTCTCGGTGTCCCTATCGCTCGAGGAATCGTCTGGCGTTCGTAGGCAAGCCTAACGCCGCCCGGCGACACCGCCCGCGCGACGATGACCTGCGTGGACGAACGCCCCCCGCCCCCCGCACAGGACGTCCACACCCGCCGCGGCGGCGTCGCGGCGGGGCTGGCCGCCTACGGCGTCTGGGGCGCCTTCCCCTTCTACTTCCACGCCCTGCGCGCGGCCGGGGCCGTGGAGCTGCTGGCCTGGCGGGTCGTGTGGTCGCTGGCCGTGTGCCTGCTGCTGGTCACCGGCCTGCGGCGCTGGGGGCGGGTCGCCGCCGTCCTGCGCTCGCGGGCCCAGCGGGGGCTGCTGGCGCTGGCGGCGGTCGCGGTCGCGGTGAACTGGGGCGTCTACGGGCTGGCCGTCGTCACCGGGCACGTCCTGGAGGCCGCGCTGGGGTACTTCGTGAACCCGCTGCTGACGGTGCTGCTCGGCGTGCTCGTGCTGCGCGAGCGGCTGCGGCCGGCGCAGTGGGTGGCGGTCGGGACCGGGCTGGCCGCCGTGGCCGTCATCACCGCCGACCTGGGCCGGCTGCCGTGGATGGCCCTGACGATCGCGGTGTCCTTCGCCGTGTACGGGCTGCTGAAGAACCGGGTCGGGCAGCGCGGCGGGGGTGTCGACCCGCTCACCGGGCTGACCGTGGAGACCCTCGTGCTCGCCGCGCCCGCCGCGCTGGCCCTGACCGCCCTCGGCGGGTCGCTGACCTTCGCGGGCGAGGGACCGCTGCACACCGCGCTGCTGGTCCTGGCCGGGCCGACGACGCTGGTGCCGCTGGTGCTGTTCGCGACGGCCGCGGCCCGGGTGCCGCTGAGCGTCATCGGGATGCTGCAGTACCTCACGCCCGTCCTGCAGTTCTGCGCGGCGCTGGTCCTGGGCGAGACGATGCCCGCCTCGCGCTGGATCGGGTTCGGGCTGGTGTGGCTGGCGCTGGCCGTCCTGACCGCCGACGCGCTGCACCGGCAGCGGCGGGCCCGTCCCTGGGAGCCGGCTGCCAGTCCCCCGTGAGACCACCTCGCGCCCTGTCGCCGCCGTGACCGGCTCAGCAGACTGCTGGGCGTGCTCCCCCCGCTCCTCGCCCGCCGCGCCCGGCGGGCCCGCACCCGCCGCCTGGGCGCCGCCGCCGTCACCGCCCTGGCCGTGGTGGGTCTGGTCTCGGCGCTGACGCCGCCGCTGCGGGAGCGGTTCGGGCCGCTGCTGGAGGTCCTGCCGCTGGGGGTGCCGCTGGTGACGGGGACGGTCCTGGTGCCCGTCTCGGTGGCGCTGCTGCTGCTGGCGCGCGGGCTGCGGCACGGGCAGCGGCTCGCCTGGGCCGTGGCCCTGGCCCTGCTGGGCACCTCCGCGGTGCTGCACCTGCTCAAGGGCATCGACGTGGAGGAGGCCGTCCTCGACGTCGTCCTGCTGGCCTGGCTGGCCGTCAACGCCCGCGCGTTCCCCGTGCTGCCCAGCGCGGCCCGGGCCCGGCGGGCCGGGGCGGTGCTGGGCGTCGGCGCCGTCGTCACCGTCGCCGTCTCCGCCGTGCTCGTGGTGGCCGTGGGCGCCGAGCGGCACCCCGGGGAGGCGACCGCCGTGGTCGTCGAGCGCCTCGTCGGCGACGAGCGGCGGCCGCTGCCGCTGCGCGGGGACGAGCACCACGTCGTGCTGCCGCTGCTGAGCCCGGCGCTGCTGGCCCTGGGCGTGACGCTGGTCGCCGTCCTGGGGTGGACGCTGTCGAGCCCGCACCGGCCGCGGGCCCTGGACCCCCGGCAGCGGCCGGCCGAGCGCGAGCGCGCCCGCGCCGTCGTGGCCCGCTGGGGCGGGGACACCCTGGACCACTTCGCGCTGCGCGACGACAAGGACTTCTTCTTCGTCGCCTTCCCCGAGGGCGAGGGGGTCGTCGCGCACAGCGTCCGCAACGGCGTGTGCCTGGTCTCCCCCGACCCGATCGGGCCGCCGCGACGGCACGGGGCGCTGCTCACCGAGTTCCTCGACCACGTCGAGCGCAACGGCTGGTCGGTCGCCGTCGTGGGCGCGGCGGCGCCGTGGCTGCCCCTGTACGAGGCCGTCGGCCTGCGGCCGGTGTACCTGGGCGACGAGGCGGTCCTGGACTGCTCGACGTTCTCCCTGAAGGGCTCGTCGATGAAGAGCCTGCGCGGGTCGGTGAACCGGGTCGCCAAGGCGGGCGTCCACGTCGAGTTCCACGACGGCCCCACCCTGGCGCCGGAGCTGCGCGCCGAGCTGCTGGCCCTGTCCGGGCAGTCCCGGCAGGGGGAGGCCGAGCGCGGGTACTCCATGACGCTGTCGCGGTTGTTCGACCCGGCCGACACCGGGGTCCTGGTCAGCGTCGCCCGGTCCGCCGACGGCCGGGCGGCCGGGTTCGTCCAGTGGGTGCCCGCCCCGGCGGTGCAGGGCTACTCCCTGGACGTCATGCGCCGCTCCACCGCCCCGGAGGTGCCCAACGGCCTGACCGACGCGCTGATCGTGGCCACCGCGCAGCACCTGGCCGGGCTCGGGGTGCGCGGGCTGGGGCTGAACTTCGCGGTGCTGCGCGAGGTCGTCGCCGGGGTCCGGGAGGGCGCGGTGGCCGACCTGGGCCGCCGCGCGCTGCACGTCCTGTCCCGCAGCGCCCAGATCGAGTCGCTGTGGCGGTTCACCGCGAAGTACGACCCGCAGTGGCGGCCCCGGTACGTCGTGCTGGACTCGGTGGAGTTCGCCGCCGCGCAGGGGCTGACGATCGCCGGCGCGGAGGGCCTCGCCGAGCTGCCCGTCGTGGGGCGGTTCCTGGGCCGGCGCCGGTGACCCGCTGATGGCTCTCGCGCTGGGGGCCGCGGTCCTGGCCGCCGCGGGCTGCGCGGCCGGGTCGGTGCTGCAGGCCCTGGGGGTGCGCGCCGGGTCCGGCGCGGCGGCGCCGGCGCGGTCCCCGCGGTACCTGGCGGGGCTGGGCTGCGACGGGGTGGCGTGGCTGCTCTCGCTCGTGGCGCTGCGGCGGCTGCCGACGTTCGCGGTGCAGTCCCTGCTCGCCGGGTCGCTGGCCCTGACCGTGCTGCTGGCCCGCCTCGCCCTGGGCGCGCGGCTGCGCCGGCGCGACACCGCCGCGGTGCTGCTGCTCGTCGCGGCCCTCGGCGTGGTCGGGGGGTCGGGCACCGGGCAGGCCGGGCCCGCGGTGCCCGCGGTGCCCGCGGTGCCCGCGGCCGTGGAGGTGGCGCTGTGCGCGGCCGCCGCGCTCGTGCTGGCCG
Source organism: Kineococcus rugosus (assembly GCF_050871975.1). NCBI lineage: Bacteria > Bacillati > Actinomycetota > Actinomycetes > Kineosporiales > Kineosporiaceae > Kineococcus > Kineococcus rugosus. The sequence continues at coordinate 22,864 of NZ_JBJLSJ010000007.1, forward strand.
CCGCGCTCGTCCCGCACCGCGCCTCCTCCGCCGCGTGCGCGGTCCTGGCCGGGCTGGGGTGCTCCGTGGCGGCGCTGGGGGCGCGCGCGGTGACGCTGCCGCCGCAGTGGCCGCAGTGGTGGCGGATCGCGCTCGAACCCCTCGCGTGGGCCGTCGTCGTCGCCGGCGTCGCCGGGACCCTGGGGTACGCGGCGGCGCTGGCGCGCGGACCGGTGGGCCCGGCCACCGCGCTGCTGTGGTCGGTGGAGGTCGTCGTCCCGGCGGTCGCGGGCGTCGCGCTGCTCGGCGACCGCGTCCGCCCCGGCTGGACGGGGGCGGCGGTCGCGGCGCTCGCCGTCGTCGTGGGCTGCTCGGCGGTGCTGGCCACGTCCCCGGCGCTGCCGGAGACCTGACCCCGGCCCTCACCGCCGGGCCGGGGCCCGCCAGGTCCAGACCTCCAGGACGAGCCACGCCGAGACCGCCAGCACCTGCCAGCGCTGGGCCGCCCCGCCGCCGCCGGTGCCGCCGAGGGCGAACGTGACGGCCTCGTACAGCCCGCAGCCCAGGGCGACGGCGGCCACGGCGACGGCGGGCGGCCGCAGCCACCCGCGGGCCCGCACGGCCAGCTCCACGCCGCCGAGCACCGCCGCGGTCGTCGCGACCACCGACACCCCGTCGTGGACGGCCGCCGCCCCCGACGCCGACGCGGGGCACGGGCCCAGCGAGGGCGCGCAGGTCAGCGGCACGAGCGCCGAGGCGAGGGTCGCGGCCCCGAACGCGGCCAGGCACACCGCGCGGAACCGGGCGCGCGGGGCCACCGCGCGCCAGGCCAGGACCGCGAGGGCGACGCCCAGGACCCCGGCGGTGCCGTCGCCGAGCCGGAACCACGCCGACCCCGGCTGCGAGGGCACCGACAGCTCGCTGATCACCCCGGTGCCGAGGTCGACGCGCGACCCGGTGAGCGGGGCGAGCAGGAAGTTCGCGTTGGTGAGGGCGGCGACCGCGGCCAGGGCCGCGGCGGTGCCCCAGCGCCTCACCGCTGCCCGGCCGCCGGGGCGAGGCCGAGCGCGGCGAGGGCGTCGACGAGGGCCCCGGGACCGCCGACGTTGCCGGGCACGACGACCTGCCGGACCGGGCGGCCGTCGCGCGCGGCCATCCGCCACACCGAGACCCCGGCCGCCACCTGCCCCTCGACGACGGCCTCGAGCGCCCCGATCCCGGTGCGCGCCACCTCCGCCGCCGTGATGCCGCCCTTGCTGACGACGACGTCGACGTCGGGCAGCAGGTCCCGCACGGCCGTCGTGAGCGCCGTCATGACCTTCTCGCCGTGGGCGAGGGTGCCGTGGTCGGTGCTGCGGACGCGCTCGCTGGCCAGGCACGGCACGGCGGTGCCGCGGGCGCGGTCGGCCAGGGCGTGCCCGGCCGCGACCGGGTCGGCGAGGGCGTCCGCGGTGGGCAGGACGTGCGGGGCGCCCCAGGTCCCGGCCAGCTCGGCCAGCTGGGCCCGGGCCCCGTCGGTGTGCGACCCGCAGACCACCAGGACGCGGGGCCCGGTGGGCCCGGTGGGCGCCAGGGGCCGGGGCAGGTACCCGGCGCTGGCGACCCCGGCCAGCTCGGCGGCCAGCGGCGCCGCGCAGCGCACCACCACGCCCCGCCCGGTGGCGCGCACCGCGGCGGCCAGGGCCCGGACGTCGTCGTCGGTGGTGACGTCCGGCACGACGACGGACCCGGCGGGGGCCCCGGCGAGCACCGCCGCGAGCGCGTCCGGGTCGCGCACGACGTCGAGGGGGACGGCGACGGCGCGGCGGCCGGACTTCTCCACGACGTAGTCGGTCAGGGCCGAGCTGGTGAACCCGAACACCGGGTCGGCGGCGTACTCGGTCTCCCCCGCCGGGACGTCGCCGTCGGCGGTCCGCACGAGGTGGACGCCGCCGACGGTGGTGCGGCCCCCCGCGGGGAACGCCGGGACGAACAGGACCACGTCGCCGGCGCCGGTGAACCGGTCGGTCTCGGCGAACACGTGACCGCGCAGGGTGGAGTCCCCGCGCAGCACGAACCGCACCGGCGCCCCGAGGCGGCGGCCGGCCTCCAGGGCGTCCTCGCGCACCGCGCTCACCAGCGCCACGGCGGCGGCCTCGTCCAGGGCGCGGGAGTTCGTCTGGACGTACACGCTGTCCGCGGCGCGCAGCGCCCGTTCGAGCCGGTCGGCGTCGCACTCCAGCAGCACGTGCACCCCCGTCGCGGACTGGGTCCCGGTCGGGTCGTCGTCCAGCACCACCGTCTTCACCCCCGCAGTAGACCAGACCCCTCGTGCGCTCCCGCCGGGTGCGGCACAGTGGGGACCGTGGACCTGCCGGTGAACCCGCCCGTGGACCCGATGCTGGCCACGTCGGCCGGACAGGTCCCGGCGCAGCCCGAGGGCGGACCCGCCTGGCTGTACGAACCCAAGTGGGACGGTTTCCGCTGCGTCGTCTTCCGCGACGGCGACGAGGTGGAACTGGGCTCGCGGAACAACAAGCCCCTCACCCGGTACTTCCCGGAGGTCGTCGAGGCCGTGCGCGCCGAACTGCCGCGCCGGTGCGTCGTCGACGGGGAGCTGTTCGTCGCCCAGCCCGGCGGCGGGCGCCTGGCCTGGGAACTGCTGTCGCAGCGCATCCACCCCGCGGCCAGCCGCGTCGGGAAGCTGGCCGTGGAGACCCCCGCGCAGTTCGTCGCCTTCGACCTGCTGGCCCTGGACGACGAGGACCTCACCGGCCGGACCACGGCGCAGCGCCGGGAACTGCTCGTGACGGCGCTCGCGGGCTGCGGCCCGGTCACCCACGTCACGACCGCGACGCGCGAGGCGGACGTGGCCCGGCAGTGGTTCACCCGGTTCGAGGGCGCCGGGCTGGACGGGGTCGTCGCCAAACCCCTCGACGCGCCGTACCAGCAGGGGGAGCGGGTCATGACGAAGGTGAAGCACCGCCGCACCGCGGACTGCGTCGTCATCGGGTACCGGCTGCACAAGAGCTTCCCCGGGATCGGGTCGATGCTGCTGGGGTTGCGGACCGACACCGGGACGGTGTCCGTGGGGGGCGCCGCCGCCTTCACGAAGGCCCGGCGGGTCGAGCTCTTGGAGCAGCTGGCACCGCTGCGCGCGGGGGACGACGCGGAGGGCGAGAAGAACCGGTGGAACGCCCGCGAGGACACCTCCTGGGTGCCGGTGCGGGAGGAACTCGTCTGCGAGGTCGAGTACGACCAGCTGGAGGGTTCGCGGTTCCGGCACAACCCGCGGTTCCTGCGCTGGCGGCCGGACAAGGAACCCGCCCAGTGCCGGCTGGACCAGCTCGACACCCCCGCCGGGTACGACCTCGCCGACGTCCTGTCGGGGGCCGCGCGATGAGTTCCCGCGCTCCCGCCGAGGAGATCGACGTCGACGGCGTGACCGTCCGGCTCACCTCCCCCGACAAGCCCTACTACCCCGGGCTGGGCGAGGCCGGGCGCAAGCGGGCCGTCGTGGACCACTACCGGCTCGTCGCGCCCGCGCTGCTGGCCGCCGTGCGCGACCGCCCCACCCACCTGCAGCGGTTCCCCGACGGGATCGAGGGCGAGGAGGTGTACCAGAAGCGCGTCCCGCGGTTCGCGCCGGAGTTCGTGGGGACCGTGGACGTCACGTTCCCCTCGGGCCGGTCGGCCACCGCGATCCGCCCGCAGAACACCGCCACGCTCGTGTGGGCCGCCCAGCAGTCGACCCTGACGTTCCACCCGTGGCCGTGCACCGCCCCCGACGTCGACCACCCCGACGAGCTGCGCGTCGACCTGGACCCGCAACCGGGCACCGGTTTCACCCAGGCCCGCACCGTGGCCCGCGACGTCCTGCGGCCCCTGCTGGACGAGCTGGGCCTGGTCGGGCACGTCAAGACCTCCGGCGGCCGCGGCCTCCACGTCTTCGTCTCGATCGAACCCCGCTGGACGTTCACCGAGGTCCGCCGGGCCGGGATCGCGCTGGCCCGCGAGGTGGAGCGCCGCGCCGACGGCCTGGTCACCACCGCGTGGTGGAAGGAGGAGCGCGGCGAGCGGATCTTCGTCGACTACAACCAGAACGCCCGCGACCGGACGATGGCGAGCGCCTACTCGCTGCGCCGCACCGCGCGCGCGACGGTCTCCGCGCCGCTGCGCTGGGAGGAGCTGGCCCACGACCTGGACCCGGACGACTTCACCCTCGCGACGTTCCCGGCCCGGTACGCCGCGGTGGGTGACCTGTGGGCCGGGCGCGGGGAGCGGGCCTGCCCGCTGGAGCCGCTGCTGGCGCTGGCCGACCGCGACGCCGCCGACGGCCTCGGCGACCTGCCCTACCCGCCGAACTACCCGAAGATGCCGGGCGAGCCGAGACGGGTGCAGCCGTCGCGGGCCCGGGAGGGCGGTGGCGCCGGCCCCTCAAGTGCCGGGCCCGGTACGCCGATGGGGTGAGACCGGCGGGTCGCCGGCACCGCCTCCCGGAGGACCTCCATGCCGAGCACCGCCGCCCGCCTCCTCGCCGACCGCAGCGTGCGCACGAAGGTGCTGAGCGCGCTCGCGGCGCTCGGCCTGGTCACCGTCGGGGTGAGCACCACCTCGCTGGTGACGCTGCACGCCGGGGGTGAGCGCGCCGAGGCCCTCTACCGGGACAGCGTGATCGGGGCGACCGCCCTGGGCCGGGTCCACCAGGAGGAGCTGAAGACCCGCATGCTGGTGGCCCAGCACGCCGCGACCCCGGACGCGGAGGGCAAGGCCGAGGTCGCGCAGAAGATCGTGGACAGCGACGCCGAGCTCGACGACTGGGCCGCGCAGTACACCTCCGGCTCCCCGGCCGACGCCGCCGACTGGCAGGCCTTCGCCGACGCGTGGGAGCAGTGGCGCCAGGCGCGCGACCGCGAGCTGCTGCCGCTGTCGCTGGCCGGGGACCAGGCCGGGTGGGCCGCCGCCAACGCCGAGGTCGCGCAGCCGCTGGTGAGCGCGGCCGCCGACGCCCTCGACGCGGCCGAGGCCGCCGAGAACGAGCGCGCCGAGGCCGCCGCCGAGGCCTCCACGACCGGCGCGGCCCGTTCGCGCGACTTCGTCGTCGTGGCCCTGGTGCTGGGCCTGGGGCTGTCCACCGCCCTGGGCCTGGCGGTCGTGCGGTCCATCGTCCGCCCGCTGCGGGCCGTCTCGGCGTCCCTGGAGGCGGTGGCGAACGGCGACCTGACGGTCGGCGCGGACGTCGACTCCCGCGACGAGCTCGGGCAGATGGCCGCGTCCCTGGAGCGGGCCCGCGACAGCGTCCGCAGCACCATCGCCGCCATCGGGCAGTCCTCGGAGTCGCTGCTGCTGGCCTCGGACCAGCTGACCGCTGACAGCGAGCGGATCGGCGGCACCGCCGGGGAGACCGCCTCGGTCGCCGCGTCCGCGGCCGACACCGCGGCCACCGTGTCCGCGAGCGTGCAGACGGTCGCGATGGGCGCCACCGAGATGCAGGCCGCGATCCGCGACATCGCCAACGGGGCCTCGGAGGCGACGGCCGTCGCCGCCCGCGCCGACGAGCTGGCCGGGCGCGCCGGGGAGACCGTCGCGCGCCTGGGCGTCAGCTCCGCCCAGATCGGCGACGTGGTGAAGGCCATCACGGCCATCGCCGAGCAGACGAACCTGCTGGCCCTCAACGCGACCATCGAGGCCGCCCGCGCCGGGGAGGCCGGCAAGGGCTTCGCCGTGGTCGCCGGGGAGGTCAAGGAGCTGTCGGCGCAGACCGCGCGCGCCACGGAGGACATCGCGGCCCGGGTGGGGTCCATCCAGACCGACACGGCCGAGGCGGTGCGGGCCATCGAGAGCATCGCCGAGGTCATCGCCGAGATCGGCAACCACCAGACGACGATCGCCTCGGCGGTCGAGGAGCAGTCGGCCACGACGGCGGAGATGAGCCGCAGCGTCGGCGAGGCCGCCGCGGGGTCGGAGCGGATCGCCGACAGCATCCGCGGGATCACCGGGTCGGCCGCCACGACGGCCGAGGTCGTCGCGGGGTCGCGGACCGCGACCGACGACCTGGTGCGGTTGTCGGGCGAGCTCAGCTTCCTGGTGACCCGCTTCACGGTCTGAGCCCGGCTCAGCCGGTGCGGGGCCGCAGCGCGGTGAGGTGCCCGGGCAGCTCGGCGACGACCTCGTCGAGGCAGCGGGTGAGCGTCCCGGCGCGGCCGGCGCCGCCGATCCAGCGCCGGTAGCCCTCCCGCCAGACGGTGAGGGTGAGACCGGCGGCGAGCGCCGCGTCGTCGGCGGGGACGCCCCGCTCGCGCAGGTACCCCTCCGCCTGGCCCTGCCAGCGCAGCTGCTGGGCGAGGTCCCGGGCGCGCAGCGCGGGGTGGGCGTCGAGGACCTCCTCGCGGGTGCACTTGGCGTCGGGGGCCTTCTCGGCGTGCTCGACGAGGGCGCCGAGGGCGGCGACGAGCCGGGCGAGCGGGGGCAGGTCGGCGGCGCGGTCGGCGGCCTCGACGACGGTGTCGAAGACGTCCTCGTCGGCGGCGAAGAGGGCCTCGTCCTTGTCGCGCACGTGGCGGAAGAACGTGCGGGTGGACATGTCGGCGGCGTCGGCGATGTCGGCGACGGTGGTCGCGTCGTACCCCTTCTCGGCGAACAGCCGCAGGGCGTGCTCGGCCAGCGCGCGGCGGGTCGCGGCGTGCCGGCGTTCACGGGTGCTGGGGCGGTCGGTCACGTCCCCATTCCACCATGCTTGACAACTCGGGCCTTTCTGTCACATCGTGCCATTCCGACACGAATCGACAGGAGATCACCGTGGACCTCACCGGACGGACCGCCCTCGTCACCGGAGCCTCGGGAGGCATCGGCGCGGGCATCGCGACCGCCCTCGCGGCCCGGGGCAGCGACCTCGTGCTCGTGGCCCGCAGCACCGACGCGCTCGAGCAGCTCGCCCGCACCCTGCGCGAGCGGCACGGCCGCGACGCGCTCGTCGTCACCGCCGACCTGTCCGCGCCGGGGGCCGCGGCCGCCGTCGAGCGGGCCGTGCGGGGGCGCGAGGTCGACGTCCTCGTCAACAACGCCGGCTTCGGCCTCGGCGGCAGGCTCACCGACACCGACGACCCGGCCCGCCTCAGCGCCATGGTCACCCTCAACTGCACGACCCTGACCGAGCTCACCGCCCGGTTCCTGCCCGCGATGGTGGCGCGCCGGCGCGGAGCCGTCGTGAACGTCGCCAGCATGGCGGGGTACTTCCCCGCCCCCGGGCTGGCCGCCTACGCCGCCACGAAGGCGTACGTCCTGTCCCTGACCGAGGCCCTGTGGGCCGAGACCCGCGGCACCGGGGTGCGGGTCGCGGCCCTGTCGCCCACGGTCACCGACACCGGGTTCTTCGACGTCGCGGGCGAGGCCACCGGCGCCGGGATGCGCCGGCGCACCGTCGACCAGGTCGTCGCGACGTTCCTCGACACCCTGGACGCCGACCGGCCCGTCGTCGTGGACGGCCGGGTCAACGAGGTGCTCGCGGCGCTGGCCCGGCGGGTCCCCCGCCGCCCGCTGCTGCGGCTGGTGGGGCCCCGGTTCGCCGACCGGGTCTCCGGCTGACCCGGGAGGGACGGTCAGGCGACGCGGTCGGCGACGGTCGCCGCGTACGTCTCCAGCGCCTCGCGGGCGGGCGAGGCGGGCAGGTGCGCCAGGTGCGTGGACGCCCGGCGCGCCCACTCGCGGGCCGTGGCCCGGGCGGCGTCGGTGGCCGGGTGGGCGCGCAGGGCCGCGACGGCGCGGGCGAGCACGTCGTCGTCGCCCAGGGCGCCGGAGTCGAGCAGGTCCACGACCGCGCGCGCGTCCGCGTCGCCCCCGGCGGCGGCCCGCCGGACCAGCAGCACCGGCAGGGTGGGCACCCCCTCGCGCAGGTCGGTGCCGGGGCGCTTGCCGGACTCGCCGGTCTCGCTGGTCAGGTCGAGCACGTCGTCGGCGAGCTGGAACGCGACGCCGACGTCCTCGCCGTAGCGGACCATGGCCTGCACGACGTCCTCGGACCCGCCCGCGAACATCGCCCCGAACCGGCCGGCGGTCGCGATGAGCGAGGCCGTCTTGTCGGACAGGACGTCGAGGTAGTGCTCCACGGCGTCCTCGTCCGGGCGCGGCCCGACGGTCTCGTGCAGCTGCCCCAGGCACAGCCGCTCGAACGTCCGGGCCTGCAGCCGCACCGCGGCCGGGCCCAGGTCGGCGACGACGTTGGAGGCGCGGGCGAACAGCAGGTCACCGGTGAGGATGGCGACGTTGTTGCCCCAGACGTGCTGCGCCGCAGGGGCTCCGCGCCGGGTGGGGGCGGAGTCCATGACGTCGTCGTGGTAGAGCGAGGCCAGGTGGGTGAGCTCGCAGACGACGGCCGCGGCCAGGACCTCGGACGGCACCGGGGCACCGGGGTTCGCCAGGTGCGCCCCCAGGAGGGTCAGCATGGGCCGCACCCGCTTCCCGCCGGCCTCCACGAGGTGCCGGGAGGTGGTGTCGGCGAGCGGGTCGGTGTTCGCGACGGCCGCGCGCAGCCGCTCCTCCACCACGTCGAGGCCGTCGCGCAGGGCGTCCTCGAGGGCGGGGTCGGTGGTCGGCAGGCCCCGGGTCGTGCCGGGGACGTTCACGGACGTGTTCACGAGGCAGGGGCCAATCGCTTCAGCGCCACGACCACGCGGTCCGTGGCGTCCTTCGACGTCGGGTCGGCCAGGTTGGCCAGCAGCTTCACGACCAGCTTCATCAGCCCCGGCCGCGGCAGGCCGAAGCGGGTCGCCACCCGCATGACCTCGGGGTGGCCGATGAGGGACACGAACACGCGACCCAGGGTGTAGTACCCGCCCAGGTCCGCGCGAACCGCCGCGGGGTAGGACAGCAGCGCCCGCTCGCGGGCCCGCTCGTCACCGGCGCGCAGGGCGTCGTCGACGGCGTGCGCGGCCAGCCGCGCGGACTGCATGGCGTAGGCGATGCCCTCGCCGTTGAACGGGTTCACCATGCCGCCGGCGTCGCCGAGCAGGACGAGCCCGCGGGTGTAGTGCGGGGTGCGGTTGAAGGCCATCGGCAGCGCGGCCCCGCGGATCGGGCCGACCTGGTCCTCCTCGCGGAAGCGCCACTCCGGCGGCATCGCGGCCGTCCAGCGGCGCAGCAGCTGCCGGTAGTCCAGGTCGCCGGACCCGGGGTCCAGGACCCCGAGACCGACGTTGGAGGTGCCGTCGCCGACGCCGAAGACCCAGCCGTAGCCAGGCAGCAGGGGGCCGGTGGAGCTGTCGCCCTCGCGCAGCTCCATCCAGGCCTCCATCCAGTCGTCGTCGTGGCGGGGGCTGGTGAAGTAGGTGCGGACGGCGATCCCCAGGGGGCGGTCGTCGCGCTTGGCCAGGCCCAGCGACAGGGCCAGCCGGCCGCCGACGCCGTCGGCGGCGACGACGACGGGGGCGCGGTAGGTGCGCTCCTCGCCGGCCTTGCGGCCGGACTCGTCGACCGGGCGGGCGGTGACGCCGACGACGTGCCCGGTGCGCTCGTCGAGGACGGGGCCGGTGACGCTGGTGCGCTCCTGGACGGTGGCGCCGCCGTCGCGGGCGTGCTCGGCGAGGGTCTGGTCGAACCGGCGGCGGGTCTGGACGAGGCCGTGGCCGGGGTAGTCGGAGATCTCCGGCCACGGCACCTGGAGGCGGACGCCGCCGCCGAGCAGGCGCAGGCCGCGGTTGCGGCGCCAGCCGTCGCGCTCGGGGGTCTTGACGCCGAGCTGGTCGAGCTCGTGCACCGCGCGCGGGGTCAGGCCGTCGCCGCAGACCTTCTCGCGGGGGAAGGCGGACTTCTCCAGCACCAGGACGCGCCGGCCGGCGTCGGCGAGGTGCCGGGCCAGGGTCGTCCCGGCCGGGCCCGCCCCGACGACGAGGACGTCCGCGTCAGGCGTGTCCATCTGTCCCCCGCTCCTGAGTCCTGCTCGTGAAAACTTTCACGAAGTCTAGTCGCCGGCGCTCAGTCGTGCGCACGGACGGCCCGGTGCATGGCCACCACCCCGAAGGACAGGTCGCGCCAGGCCACCCGCTCCCACCCGGCGGCCGCGATCCGCTCCGCCAGCCCCGCCTGGTCCGGCCAGGCGTCGATCGAGTCGACGAGGTAGTCGTACGCCTCCCCGTGCGAGCTGACGAGCTTGGCCACCCGCGGCAGCCCGTGGTGCAGGTACGCGGTGTACGCCTTGCGCAGCAACGGGTTCGGGATGGTCGAGAACTCGCACACCACGAGCCGTCCCCCCGGGCGCACGACCCGGGCCATCTCCCGCAGCCCCAGGTCGGGGTCCACCACGTTGCGCAGCCCGAAGGAGATCGTGGCCGCGTCGAAGACGCCGTCGGCGAACGGCAGCCGCGTCGCGTCCCCCACCACGAACCCCAGGTCGGGGCGGCGGCGCTTGCCCGCCCGGACCATCCCCGGGGAGAAGTCGCACGGGACGGTCAGGACCCCGCGGTCGGCGAACGGCTCGCTGGAGCGGCCCGTCCCCGCGGCCAGGTCCAGGACCCGCTCCCCCGGCCGCGCGTCGACGGCCCGCAGCACCGCCCGCCGCCACAGCCGGTCCTGCCCGGCGGAGAGGATGTCGTTGGTGCGGTCGTACCTCTGCGCCACGTCGTCGAACATCCCGGCGACCTGCGCCGGGCGCTTGGTGAGGTCGGCCAGTTCGCGTCGGGCCTGGACGTCGGAGGTACCCACCCGTCCAGTCTCGCAGCCGCGCGCGGGCCCCACCCTCCAGCCGACCGCCCCGGCACGGTGATCCCCGCCACCCCGCCCCGGCGCCGCCGGCTCAGGCGTCCAGGACCGCCGCCCGCACCGCCGCGGCGACGCGCTCCAGCCGCGGCCGGACCGCGGCCCGGTCGGTGACCAGCTCCACGACCCGCACCCCGCGCGGGCGCTCGGCGAGCGCCGCCGCGGCCTGCGCCCGGGTCGCCGGCCGCGCGTGCGGCACCCCGTAGGCCGCGCACAGCGCCGCGACGTCCACCCCGTGCGGGGTCGCCACCACCCGCTCGAACGTGGAGCGCGGCACCGCGGCGGCGTGCTCCAGCGTCTCGAAGATCCCGCCGCCGTCGTCGTTGACCAGCACGACCGTCAGGTCCGGGCGCGTCTCGGCGGGCACCGGCAGCAGCGCGTTGATGTCGTGCAGGAAGGCCAGGTCGCCCACGAGCAGGCGGGTCGGGCCCAGCCCCAGCGCGACGCCCTCGGCGGTCGCGAGCGTCCCGTCGATCCCGGCCAGGCCGCGGTTGGACACGGTCCGCACCCCCAGCGGCCGGGCGGCGAGGTCGACGTCGCGCACCGGGTTGCTGGCGGCGACGACGAGGGCGGACCCGTCGGCCGCGCAGGCTTGCACGACCTCGCGGGCCGCCCACGGCCCGGACAGGTCCGCGGCCTCGTCGAGCACCGCGTCGACGGCCTCCACGGCGAGCTTGGCGGCGCGGTCCCAGCGCCCGGCGAAGTCCTGCTCGGCGGCACCGGCCGGTCCCTCGACGGTGACGGCGGGCAGCACCCGCGCGGCGCGGAACCCGGCGTCGGGCCACGTCCCGGCGGGGCTGACGACGACGAGCTCGACGTCGTCGCGGGCCAGCAGCCGGGTCACCGGCCGCGACAGCGTCGGGTGCCCGAACAGGACGACCCGCTCCACCGCGCCCAGCGGCCCGGCCTCGTCGGAGGCGTCGAGCAGCAGCCGGTACGGGCCGACGGCGCGCTCGCCGCCGCGGGCCCCGGAGCTGGGCTCGGCCAGCAGCGGCCAGCCGGCGGACTCGGCCAGCTCCCGGGCCGCCGCCCCGGTCGCCGGGTCGGGCGCGTCACCGGCCAGCACCAGGGTGCGCGGCCCGCGCGGCAGCGCGACCGGTCGCGGCGCGGCGGTCCCGGCGACCTCGGTGAGCCCGGTCGCCGAGGCGGGCAGGTCCCCCGGCGAGGGGGTCAGCGGGTCGGCGAACCCGACGTCGAGGTGCACCGGGCCGGGCCCGTCACCGCGCAGGCCGCGGGCCGCGGCGACCGCGCGGGACACCACCGACCGCCACGCCGGGGCCTGGGCGCGGGCGTCGACGGGGGCGGGCAGGTCGGCGCTGTAGCGCACCGACGGCAGGAACATGCGGGCCTGCGCGTCGGCGGTCTGGCTGGCGCCGGACCCGCGCAGCTCGTGCGGGCGGTCGGCCGAGAGCACCACGAGCGGGACCCCGGCGTGGTGGGCCTCCAGGACGGCGGGGTGCAGGTTCGCGACGGCGGTGCCGCTGGTCGTGACGACGGCGACCAGTTCACCCGCCCGGGCCAGCCCGAGGGCCAGGAACCCGGCGCTGCGCTCGTCGACGCGCACGTGCAGCCGCAGCCGGCCCTCGTCGGCGGCGCGGGCGGCCGCGTAGGCCAGCGGCGCGCTGCGCGAGCCGGGGCTGAGCACGAGGTGTCGCAGGCCGAGCCGGACGAAGGCGTCGACGAGGACCGTCGCGAGGGCGGTCGAGGGGTTCACCCCTCCATGGTGCGCCCGCCCGGGTGTGGCAACCTGCCGCGGGTGACGCAGCCGACACCCCCGCTGGAGGAGATCCTCGCCTCCTTCACCCCCGGGACCCTCATCGACCGCATGGGCATCGAGTTCGTCGAGCTGAGCGCGCAGCGCGCCGTCGCGACGATGCCGGTGGAGGGCAACACGCAGGTGGCGGGGTTCCTGCACGGCGGGGCCAGCTGCGTGCTGGCCGAGACGCTGGGCTCGGTCGCGGCGTACCTGCACGTGTGGCCGGGCGGGCTGGCGCTGGGCACCGACATCAACGCCACGCACCACCGGTCGGTGCGCTCGGGGCGGGTGACGGGGGTGGCGACGGCGATCTCGCTGGGGCGGACCCTCACGAGCCACGAGGTGGTCATCTCCGACGAGGAGGGCCGCCGGCTGTGCACGGCGCGCATCACGAACTCCGTGCGCGCGGCGGGCGCCTGACCCCCGCCCGCTCCCCGGCCCGGTCCGGTTCGGTCAGGTCAGGTGGGCGTGGGCGGCCGCGATCCGCTCGCGCCACCACTGCTCGCGCTCGCGCGGGGCGCGGGAGCGTTCCAGCAGGTCGGGGTCGGCGGCCACCGGCCCCACCGGCAGCGACCCGCCCACGGGCAGCAGCGGCTCGGTCACGACGTCGTGCTCCAGCAGCGCGGCGGTCCCCAGCCCGCAGGCGAACGGCAGGTCCGGCAGCGCGGCCGCCAGCGCGGTCCCGGCGGCGATGCCGACGCTGGTGTCCAGGGCCGAGGAGACGACGACGGGCAGCCCGCAGCCCGCCGCGACGTCCAGGGCGCGGCGCACCCCGGCCAGGGGGGCGACCTTGAGGACGACGACGTCGGCGGCCTCCAGGCCGGCGACCCGCAGCGGGTCCTCGGCCTTGCGGACGCTCTCGTCGGCCGCGAGCGGCACGGCGGTCCCGGCGGCGTGCAGGCGGCGGCGCAGCCCGGCCATCTCCTCCAGCGTCGCGCAGGGCTGCTCGGCGTACTCCAGGCCGTGGGGGGCCAGCTCGCCCAGGGCGCGCTCGGCCTCGTCCACGCTCCAGCCGCCGTTGGCGTCGACGCGCACCGCCGCGTCCGGGCCGAGGGCGGCGCGGACGGCGGCGACGCGGGCGACGTCCTCGGCGAGGCGGGTGGGGAAGTCCGCCCCGGCCTCGGCGACCTTGACCTTCGCGGTGCGGCAGCCGGGGAACCCGGCCAGGACGGCCGGGACGTCGGCGGCGGCCACGGCCGGGACGGTGGCGTTCACCTCGACCCGGTCGCGCCGGGGGGCCGGGAACCCCTCCCAGGCGGCCTCGACGGCGGCGGCGAGCCAGCGGGAGGACTCCGCGGGCCCGTACTCCAGGAAGGGCGCGAACTCCCCCCAGCCGGCGGGGCCGTGGAGCAGGACGGCCTCGCGCTCGAGGATGCCGCGGAAGCGGCGGCGCAGCGGGAGCCGGACGACGTGGGCGGCGTCGAGCAGGTCGGGCAGTTCGGGCAGGGTGGGGAGGGCTGCGGGCGGCACCGGCCCAGCATGCCCCGGACTACCCTGCCTGACGTGTCGGCCCTTGACGGTGTGAGCGAGACCTTCGACCCCTCGGCCTGGGCGGAGGTGCCCGGTTTCGAGGACCTGCAGGACATCACGTACCACCGCAGCACGGTGGACGGCCCGGCCCGCGGGACCGTCCGGATCGCCTTCGACCGCCCGGAGGTGCGCAACGCGTTCCGCCCCGGCACCGTCGACGAGCTGGCCCGGGCCCTGGACCACGCCCGGCGCACCCCCGACGTCGGCTGCGTGCTGCTGACGGGGAACGGCCCGAGCCCGAAGGACGGCGGCTGGGCGTTCTGCTCCGGCGGGGACCAGCGCATCCGCGGCCGCTCGGGGTACCAGTACGCGCAGGGCGAGACCGCCGACACCGTCGACGAGCGGCGCACGAAGGCCGAGGGCGGGCGGCTGCACGTCCTGGAGGTGCAGCGGCTCATCCGGTTCATGCCGAAGGTCGTCATCGCGGTCGTGCCCGGGTGGGCCGCCGGCGGCGGGCACAGCCTGCACGTCGTGGCCGACCTGACCCTGGCCAGCGCCGAGCACGCCCGGTTCAAGCAGACCGACGCCGACGTCGGCTCGTTCGACGCCGGGTACGGGTCGGCGTACCTGGCGCGGCAGGTGGGGCAGAAGTTCGCCCGGGAGATCTTCTTCCTCGGCCGGCCCTACACCGCGCAGCAGGCGCACGCCATGGGCATGGTCAACGAGGTCGTCCCGCACGCCGACCTGGAGGCCGTCGCGCTGCAGTGGGCCGCCGAGATCAACGGCAAGTCCCCCACGGCGCAGCGGATGCTGAAGTTCGCGTTCAACGCCGTCGACGACGGCATGGTCGGCCAGCAGGTGTTCGCCGGGGAGGCGACGCGGCTGGCGTACATGACCGACGAGGCCGTCGAGGGGCGCGACGCGTTCCTGGGCAAGCGGGAACCGGACTGGTCGCCGTTCCCCTGGTACTTCTGACCGGTCCCCCGCGGCGGTGACCCACCGCCCCGGGGAACCGGTCCTCGGTCGGCGTCGATCAGTCGACGGGGTGCTGCTCGGGGTAGACGGCGTCCACCTCGATCTCCACGAGCCAGCCCGGCACCGGCAGCGTGCCGATCTCCAGGGCGGCGCGCGAGGGCACGGCGGCGTTCTCCCGCAGCGGGGCGGCCGGTTCGCCGGTGCCCATCGGGACGAGCACCGGTTCGCGGGTCTCCAGGTCGACGTTCGCGAAGTACTGCCGGTAGGCGCGGTTCCAGCCCGCGAAGTCGGCGACCTCGGCCCCGGCCTCGTTGTCGAGGAACACCCGCATGGTGATGACGTCGTCGAAGTCCAGGCCCACCGAGGCGAGGTTCTCCCCGATCGCGGCGAGCGCGTTGAGGCCCTGCGCCTCGGTGAGGGTGACGCCCTCGGGCAGTTCCCCGCCGAAGGAGGCGTAGTCGACGTAGCTCTCCGCCGAGCCGGCGGGGGCGTCGGGGTTCACGAGCGAGGGCCCGGTGCCGGAGGACTTGTAGATCGCGGTCCCGGCGCCGATCCCGACGCCGCGGGCGATGTTCGGGTTGGTGCTGCCGACGGGCAGGTTCACCGCGACGGTCCCGGGTTCGGGGGTCGAGAACCGTTCCGCGGCGACCCCGGCCCCGGCTCCGGCCCCCAGCAGCAGGGCGGCGCCGGCGGCGATCGCCAGGGGACGGCGGTGCTTCTTCACGACGGGCCTCCAGGAGTTCTTTCCGGTCGGGGACGGCGGGGTGGTCACGAGGTCATGACCCGTTCGTGCAGGGCGGTGACGGTGGCGCGGGCGGAGGTCATCGCGCCGTGCTGCCAGGCGATGGCGTGCGAGAGGTGGTCGCCGGCGAAGTAGACGTTGCCCTGCGGCGCCAGCAGCGTCCGGTAGTCCGGGCCCTCCTGGTCGGCCCAGCCGACCCAGCCGCCCTCGGAGAACCTCGTCGCGCTCCAGGACACCGAGAACGAGGACGTGATGTCCCGGCCGTAGACGTCGCCGTGGATCTGGGCGCCGTTGACGACGGCCCGGCTGCGGCGGGCGGAGTGCGGCAGGGCCGCGTAGTCCAGGGCGTCCTGGCCGTAGTTGTAGTAGCCGACGACGACGCCGGAGGACCCGTGGAAACCGGACGACGGGTACCAGATGTGCGACAGGTCCAGGTCGGTGTTGGTGATGCCGCCGTAGATCCGCCGGTCCTCCTCCCACCAGCGGCGGGAGTACTCCAGGCCGATCTTGCCGGTGGGCGAGGGGCGGGGGGCCTGCAGCGCGGTCGTGATGGCGGGGCCGAGGTTGTGCGGGATGCGCGCGGCGATGTGCGGCGGGATCGTGTTGACCACGAAGTCGGCGGTGGCGGTGTGCGGGACGCCGGCGGCGTCGGTGTAGTCGACGTCGGCCCCGGTGGGGGTGTTGCGGATCCCGGTGACCGTTGCGCCGTAACGGATCTTCGAGGGGCCGACGGCGCGCTCGAGGGCGTAGGCGATGCGGTCCATCCCGCCGACGGGCTGGAACATCATGACGGCCTGGTCCCAGCCGAACTCGAAGGAGAACTCCCGGCCGATGCCGCTGGCGATGACGTCGCTGAGGGCGGGGGCGGGCGAGACGGTTCCGGACTGCAGGCCGGCGCCGGGGGCGACGTCGTACCCGCGGCGGCCCGAGCCCCCGAGGTAGAGGTTGGCCGCGGCGGGGTCGCCGGTGGAGTTCCCCAGGTCGCCGAAGTCGCGCAGGAACTCGATGAGCGCCTCGCGGTCGGTGCCGGACAGTTCCCCGTCGAGGGCCCCGGCGTCGGTGGCCTTGGCGAGGAGCTCGGAGACGTAGCCGTACACGTCGGCCTTGGCCGCGCGGTGGGTGACGGCCTGGTTCGAGACCGCGGTGTCGCCGGTGTAGTAGAGCAGCGCGTTGGCGTTCTGGTTGACGAACGGTTCCAGCGGGACGCCGAGCTCGCGGCAGTAGTCCATCGTGACGTGGTGCTGGGGGATGCGGCCGGGGCCGGCGTTCATGTACTGCCCGTCGGCGAACCGGACCCGCTGGGTCTCGCCGTTCAGGTCGGTCTCGGTGTCCCCGCCGCGGACCGTCCAGTTCCGGCCGCCGGGGCGGCCGCGGCCCTCCAGGAGGGTGACCCGGTACCCGGCCTTGCCGAGTTCGTACGCCGTCGTCAGCCCGGCGATGCCGGCGCCGAGGACGAGGACGGTGCGCGCCGACCGGCCGGAGAGGGTGAAGTCGGAGGGTTTGGGCGGGGTGAACGCGGTGGTGGGGGTGGCGACGGCGGCGGGCGCCAGGCCCAGCGCTCCCATCGCCCCGAACATGGCTCCGGCTCCTCCGGTGGCACCCACGCCACGGAGGAAGTTCCTGCGGGAAACGCGCACGGTTCTCCTCGAGCTCCTCGGCCGGTCCGGGGGTGGGCCGGTCGGGAACACCCTCGTGATCAGGTGTTTCGCCGGTGTTTCCTGTGTGTTGTCTTCGGATGAAGTGTGTACACCCAGGGTGAACACCCAGAGGGAGGGACGCGGGACGCGGTCAGCGGTCGCTCGCGCCGCCGCGGAACCCCGCGCCCAGCCGGTGCTGCAGGTCGGCGACGACCCGCGCGGCCTCGCCCACCGGTGCGGGCCGGGCGTACCGGAAACCCTGGTGGGTCGGGGCGCCCATGCGCCGCAGCAGCTCGGCCTGCCCGGGCGTCTCGACGCCCTCGGCGACCAGCCCCATCCCCATCGTCGCGGCGAGCAGCACCAGCCCCTCGACCAGGGCCCGGGTCCGGGGGTCGGTCTCGAGGTCCCGCACGTAGGAGCGGTCGACCTTGAACGACGTGAACGGCCGCCGCCGCAGGTACGCCAGCGTCGCGCACCCCGTCCCGAAGTCGTCGACGGTCAGGTGCGCCCCGGCGGCCACGACGGCGTCGAGCGCGGCGGTGGTCCCCTCGTCCTCGGCGACCAGGACGCTCTCGGTCACCTCCAGGACGAGCCGGTCCTCCCCCAGGGCCCGCACGGCCCGCTGCACCGCCGGCAGGAACCGGGGGTCGTGCAGCTGCGGCGCGGAGACGTTCACCGCCACGACGAGGGCGCGACCGGCGGCCTCGTGCAGGACCGGCGCCTCGGCGACCGCCCGCTCCAGCACGACCAGGCCCAGGTCGGTGACCAGCCCGTGCTCCTCGGCCAGCGGGACGAACTCGTCGGGCGGGACGAGGACGCCGTCGCGCACCCACCGGACGAGGCACTCGACGCCGGAGACGACCCCCGCGTCCACGTCCACCGTCGGCTGGTGGTGCACCTCCAGGCGGTTGTCGCCGGTGGGGGCGTGCACGGCGCGGCGCAGGCGCTCGACGGTGCCGACCACCTCCTCGCGCCGCCGGTCCGCGGCCTCGTCCCACACCCGCACGCACCCGCCGCCGGCCGCCTTCGCCGCCGCCACCGCCGACTCCGCCGCCCGCAGCAGCCCCGCCCCGGCCACCCGGCCGTGCGCGACCCCCACGGCCACGCCCACCCGCAACCGGCTCGCCCCGACCTCGTACGGCTCCGAGAGCACCGCCAGCAGCCGGACGGCGACGTCGACGGCCGCGTCGGCGTCGGTCAGCAGCACCGCGAACTCGTCGCCGCCGAGCCGGGCCGCCTCGTCGGTCCCGCGGACCGCGGCCCGCAACCGGCGCGCCACCTCCCCGAGCACGGCGTCCCCGGCGGCCCGGCCGTGCGCCCGGTTCAGCGCCCGGAACCCCACGAGGTCCAGGTGCAGCGCCGCCACCGGCGCTCCCGCGCGCCCCGGCCCCCGCAGCGCCTCCTGCACGACGGCGGAGAACCCCGCCCCGCTGAGCAGGCCCGTCACCGGGTCGGTGCGCGGGGCCGCCCGCCCGCGCAGGTCCAGGGCCGCCCGCTCCCGGGCCCGCGCCTCCCGCACCCCCCGCTCGGCGCGGGCCAGCTCGGCGCGGACCGTGCGCAGCGCCTCCCGCTGCCGCCGCAGCGACCGGGACAGCGCGAGCGCCACGAGCAGCGCCGGGACGACGGCCGCGGCCGTCACCGGCGACGGGGCGGGCGCGCCCGTCACCGGCCGGCCCGCACGCTCAGGCGGACAACTGCGGCAGGACGGGGGTGCCGAGCACGTCGGCGATCTCGTCCACCGCCACCGGCCGGCAGTAGAGGTGCCCCTGGGCGAGCTGGCAGCCCATCTCCCGCAGGATCTCGGCCTGCTCGACGTGCTCGACGCCCTCGGCGACGATCGTCAGGCCCAGGGCCTGCCCCATCTTCACCATGCCCTCGACCAGGGCGCGGGCCGTCGGCTCGGTCGCGATGTCGCGCACGAAGCTGCGGTCGATCTTGAAGGACGAGAACGGCCGGTGCCGCAGGTAGCCGAGGGAGGAGAAGCCCGTCCCGAAGTCGTCGATCGTGAGCTGGGCCCCCGTCTCGGCGAGCTCGCGCAACCGGTCGACGGTGTCGTCGTCGATCATGACCGACTCGGTCATCTCCAGGTGCAGGCGGCAGCCGCTGGCCCCGGTCTGCCGCACGGCCGCCGCGACCCGCTCGGTGAAGTCGGGGTGGCGCAGCTGCACGGGCGAGACGTTGACCATGAGGTCCAGCCGGCGGCCGGCGCTGCGCTGGATGTGCGGGGCGTCGCGCGCGACCTGCCGCAGCACCGAGTCGCCGATGCCCACGACCGTCCCGGACCGCTCGGCCAGGCCGATGAACTCGTCGGGCCCCACCAGCGGCTCGACGGTCCCGCCGCGGTCGCGGCGCCAGCGCACCAGCGCCTCCAGCCCGACGACCGGGGCGCCCACCGCCCCCGCGCCCGCGCCCTGCAGGTCCACGATCGGCTGGTAGTGCACGACGAACGCCTCCGCGGGCGCCTGCTGGAGGTCCTCGATCACCTGCAGCCGGGCGATCTCCTCCTCCAGCAGCTCGGGGCGGAACTCGACCCAGCGGTTCTTGCCGGTGACCTTCGCCCGGTACATCGCGGTGTCCGCGTTGCGCAGCAGCGTGCCCACGTCGTCGCCGGGGCGGGCCCGGGACAGCCCGATGGACCCCTGCACGCGCAGGACGTGCCCGCGCATGCGGACCTCCACGCGCAGCGCCACCAGGACCCGGCGGCACAGCCCCTCGACGTCGGGGCAGTCCGGCAGCAGCACCGCGAACTCGTCCCCGCCCAGGCGCGCGACGGTGCTGCCGCCGCGCAGGGTGTCGCGCAGCCGCGACCCGACCAGGCGCAGCAGCTCGTCCCCGGCGTCGTGCCCGAAGCGGTCGTTGACGCCCTTGAACCCGTCGAGGTCCAGGTAGAGCACGACG
The DNA here is from genome assembly GCF_050871975.1 of Kineococcus rugosus. NCBI lineage: Bacteria > Bacillati > Actinomycetota > Actinomycetes > Kineosporiales > Kineosporiaceae > Kineococcus > Kineococcus rugosus. The sequence continues at coordinate 43,049 of NZ_JBJLSJ010000007.1, forward strand.
AGCCGGTCGAGGCGGCCGCCCTCGCGGGCCCGGTCCAGCTCGGTCGCCAGCCGTTCGGAGAACTGCAGCCGGTTCGGCAGCCCGGTGACGACGTCGCGGCGGGCCAGCCCGTGCATCTCCTCGCTGGCGCTGACCCGGAAGAACGCCGCCTCCCCCACCGAGGCCAGCGCCTCCAGGGCCTTCTCGTCCGAGGCGCGCTGGTTCGGGTCCCGCCGCCGCGGGGCGGTGACGTACAGCACGACGCCGTCCCCGGCCACGACGGGGACGCCGATCTCGTCCTCCGAGGGCCCCACGGAGCGGACCATCGCCGCGGGGGTGCCGGCCACCATCCGGGCGTGCTTCTGCAGGGCGCGGGCCAGGTCGGCGCGCCGGCCCTGGGTGTGCAGCGCGGTGGCCGCCTCGAACAGGGCCTCGCTGCGGCGGGCCACGTCGCGGGTCTGGCGCATCGCGCGGGTCGCGACCATCGTCACCACCATCGGGATGACCAGCAGCAGCGCCGCCCAGGGCTCCAGGTGCTCGTAGACCAGCGCCCCGAGGTAGCCCAGCCCGCCGACGGCCACGCTGGTGCCCATCGCCAGCCCCGCCCCGGAGTGCAGCAGCTCGTCCTTGACCGAGGTGCGCTCCTGCACGGCCACCGAGACGGCCGAGACGCCCACGTCGACGACGAACACCGCGACGACGGCCAGCGCGACGGCCAGCAGCTCACCGGGGTCCATCCGCACGGCGACGGCCCGCGGCTGCCCGTCGACCGTCCCGGAGGTGCCGAGCGCGTCGAGGACGGCGAGCGCGACGGGCATGAACAGGACGCCGATGCCGGCGTTGTAGACGCGGCTGACCCAGCTCTTGCGCTGCAGCAGGTTGGTGGGCACGACGCACAGGCACCAGGCGAGCGCGGCGGTGGCGGGCCGGGCGAAGCACAGCAGGAAGACGAGGACGCCGATGTCGAACTGGACCTCGATGCCCGCGTGCTTGGTGTTGATCGCGAACGGGAAGCGGGTGAGCAGCTGCATGAGCGGGAAGCCGACGACCAGGCACAGGGCCAGTTCGCGCCAGCGGCCGGGCTCGTCGGCGCCGAGGAAGGTCCAGGCGGTGATCACGCAGGTGGCGAGGGCGGCGAGGACGACGAGGCCGTCGTAGACCGCGCTGGCGAGCGGGCGGCGCTCGCGGACGGCTCCGCTCATCCGCCACCTCCCTGCTGTCCGCCGGACCGGGGCTCATCCTGACACTCCGACACCGGGTGGTCACGCTCCATCGAAGATCAGCGGCCTGCTTCCCCCCGGATGGAGCAAGGCGAACGGGCCGTCACCTGGAACGACTCACTGCGCGTTCCGAACCACCACGGTACGTGTTCAACAGGTGTCCGGCTCCCTGACCTACCCTGCGCCGGTGCGCCCGCTGCTGCCGCTGCCCGTCCCCGCCGGGGACGCCGTCCTCGCCCTGCTGCCCGTCCTGGCCCGGGCGCTGGCCGGGGAGCTGCCGCACGCCCTGGCCCCGCACGCCGAGGGCACCGCCCCGCCCGCGGCCCTGGCCCCCGGCACCGCGCTCACCGCCGCCGAGGACTCCCCCGACGACCCCACGGCCGTCGTCGTCGCCACCTCCGGGTCCACCGGCACCCCCAAGGGCGCGCTGCTGCCCGCCGGGGCGCTGCGGGCCTCCGCCGCCGCCACCGCCGCCCGCCTGGCCCCCGGGCCCGGCAGCCAGCAGTGGGTCCTGGCCCTGCCCGCCCACCACGTCGCCGGGCTGCAGGTGCTGCTGCGCTCGGTGCGCGCCGGCACCGAACCCGTCGTCCTGCCCGCCGGCCCCTCCACCGCCGCCGCCTTCGTCGCCGCCACCGCCGCCGCCACCGGCGAGCACCTGCTCACCTCCCTGGTCCCCACCCAGCTCGTGCGGCTGCTCGACGCCGGGGACGAGGCCGTGGCCGCCCTCACCCGCTACGCCGCCGTCCTCGTCGGGTCGGCCGCGACACCGGCCCCGCTGCTGGCCCGCGCCCGCGCCGCCGGGGTCGCCGTCGTCACGACCTACGGCTCCAGCGAGACGTGCGGCGGCTGCGTCTACGACGGCGTGCCCCTCGACGGCGTCGAGCCGTCGCTGGAGGACGGGCGGCTCGTCCTGGCCGGCCCCGTCGTGGCCCGCGGCTACCGCGGGCTGCCCGGCCACCCCGCCTTCGGCGGCGGCCGGTTCCGCACCGACGACACCGCCGAGCTGCGCGGGGGCCGCGTCCACGTCCTGGGCCGCGTCGACGACCTCATCACCACCGGCGGGGTCAAGGTCGCCCCCGCCGTCGTCGAGGACGCCCTGGCCGGGATGCCCGGGGTCGCCGAGGTCGTCGTCGTCGGCGTCGAGGACCCCGAGTGGGGGCAGCGGGTCGTCGCGTGCGTCGTCCCCGAGCACCCCGGCGGGCCCGTCCCGACGCTGGCGGCCGTCCGCGACCGGGTCGGGCGGGCCGTGGCCCGGTACGCCGCACCCCGCCAGCTGCTCGTGCTGCCCGCGCTGCCGCTGCGCGGGCCCGGCAAGCCCGACCGCGCCCGGCTGCGGGACCTCGCGAGCGGCCGGGCCCCGGTGGGGGAACCACCCCGCCGGTGACAGACTGGGGCATGAGCAAGATCCTGCCGACCCTGCTGGTCCTGGCCCTGACCGTGTGGTGCCTGGTGAGCATCGTGCAGGCCCCCGAGGGCACCGTGCGCAACCTGCCGAAGTGGGCCTGGATCCTGCTCGTCCTGTTCTTCCCGCTCGCCGGGGGCCTGGCCTACGTCATCGCCGGGCGCCCCACCGGCCTGGCCCCGCGCCCCCGCGCCCCGCGGCAGGCCCCCCGCGGCCCGGACGACGACGAGGACTTCCTGCGGGGCCTGTGAGCCCGGGCGCCTCCCGCGCGGCCGGGGGCCGGCGCGGGGGTGGGAGGATGGTGCCTCGTGTCGGACCCCGCTGAGCTCCCCGCTGACCTCCCGCTGCCCTCCACCCCGCCGGCCCACCGCCGCGCCAGCGTGCAGCAGTGGGTGTCGGCCGCGCGGCCCCGCACGCTGCCGGCGGCGATCACCCCCGTCCTCGTGGGGACGGGCGCGGCCGCCGCGATCGACGGCGTCGCGTGGGTCCCGGCCGTCCTCGCGCTCGTGGTCGCCCTGGCCCTGCAGGTCGGCGTCAACTACGCCAACGACTACTCCGACGGCATCCGCGGCACCGACGACGACCGGGTCGGCCCGTTCCGGCTCGTCGGCTCCGGCGCCGCCGAACCCCGGCACGTGCGCGACGCCGCGTTCGCCTGCTTCGCCGTGGCCGCGCTCGCCGGGCTCGCCGTCGTCGCCCTCTCGCAGACCTGGTGGCTGCTGCTGGTGGGCGCCGCCAGCGTCGCCGCCGCCTGGTACTACACCGGCGGCAAGCGCCCCTACGGGTACTCCGGGCTCGGGGAGGTCTTCGTCTTCGTGTTCTTCGGGCTGGTCGCGGTGATGGGCACCACGTACGTCCAGGCCGGGCGGATCGACGGCACCGCCGTCGCCGGCGCCTGCTGCGTCGGGTTCCTGGCCTGCGCGATCCTCGTGGCGAACAACCTGCGCGACGTGCCCACCGACGCGCAGGTCGGCAAGCGCACCCTGGCCGTGCGCCTCGGCGAGGCCCGCACCCGCGCGCTGTACGCCGCCCTCGTCGTCGGCGCCTTCGTCGCGGCCCTGACCACCGCCCCCTGGCACCCGTTCGCGCTGCTCGTGCTGGCGGCCGGGGTGCTGGCCCAGCGGCCGCTGCGGACCGTGCTCGGCGGGGCGCGGGGCCGCGACCTCGTCCCCGTCCTGAAGGACACCGGGCTGCTGGAGCTGCTCACCGGGGCGCTGCTGGCCCTCGGGCTGGCGCTGTGAGCCGCGGCGCGGGACAGTGCGCCCATGGGTGAGACCGTTCCGGGCATCGACCTCGTCGCCGACGGCGAGCACCGCTACCTCGCGACGCTGCGCGGCTCCGACGGGACCCGCACCGAGCACGTCGTGACCAGCGACCCCGACCTGCTCGAACGGGTCGCCGTCACCCCCGCCGAGGAGCCGTTCCTGGTGCGGCGCGTCGTGGAGGTGCTGCTGGAGACCGCCGAGACCTCCGGCGGCACCGTCCCGGCCGTCGTCGACCTGCGCGAGCTGGACGCCGCGCGCCCCGAGCTGCTGCGCAGCGTGCCGCTGCGCTGACCGCGCGGGTCAGCCCCTGCGGTCCTCGGCGTCGTTGTCGTCCTCGACGCCGCGGGAGAACCGCGACCGCTTCGCCGTGCCGCTCTGCCGGGCCTGCACCCGGCCGTCGATGCGCTGCTGCAGCGCCGCGGCCATCTGCTCGCGCTGGCGGCGCAGCAGGACCAGGGACAGCAGGACCGACACGACCGCCGCGATGAGCAGCGCCAGCCAGCCGACGGCGCCGGCCTCGCGGGCCACCACGAGGCACAGCACGAAGATCCCGAGCCGGAGCACGGTGTACCGGAGCGTGACACCCATCGTTCAGACCCCCGCGTAGGAGTGCAGGCCGGGGAAGAAGATGTTCACGACCAGGTAGTTGAAGAGCATGCAGCCGAACCCGAGCACCGACAGCCACGCGGCGCGCCTGCCGTCCCAGCCGCGGGTCGCGCGGGCGTGCAGGTAGGCGGCGTAGACGACCCAGATGACGAACGTCCACACCTCCTTGGAGTCCCAGTTCCAGTAGCGGTTCCAGGCCACCTGCGCCCACACGGCGCCGGCGATGAGGGTGAACGTCCACATGACGAACGCGACGGCGTTGAGGCGGAACGCGGTGCGCTCCAGCTCCACCGACCCGGGCAGGGCGTCCATGAAGACCCCGCCGGGCCGGCCCCCGCCGGCCCGCACCCGGTCGCGCTTCTCCTGGACCAGCTGCAGGACCGTCGCGGAGAAGCCCAGCGTCGACAGCGCGGTCGCCAGGATGGCGACGAACACGTGGATGATCAGCCAGTAGCTGTCCAGCGCCGGGACCAGCTGGGCGGCGTCGACGTAGAAGGAGCGCAGCGCGATCCCCAGGGTCGCCAGCACCGGGCCGGCCACGAACGTCCCCAGGTAGCGGGCGTCGCGCCCGCCCCCCAGGCCCGCGCGGTGGGCGCGGACGACGGCGACCAGGTACGCCGCGGCCACGACGAGGGAACCGGTGAGGGCGAACTCGAACATGTTGCCCCACGGCACCCGGTGCACCGAGACGCCGCGGGTGACCACCGAGCCCAGGTGCAGCAGCGCCGCGACCGCGAACAGGGACGTCCCGACCGCGGCCGCGCGACGGCGGCGGTCGGTGACCGGCTTCTCCAGGGTGGCGGTGGCCCCGCCCGACGCGGCCCGTTCCCGCCGCGCCTCGCGGGCCTTGATCTCCTTGCCGCCCTCGGCCAGGTCCGCGGCGTAGGCGATGAAGGAGAACAGGTAGGCGCTCATGGAGCCGTAGAGCAGCACGTTGCTGATCTGGGCGATGTTCTCGTCGACGGTCACGACTTCTCCTCGGGAGCGTGCACTGGCTGCTCATGGTCCCCCACCGGGGGGTGCGCCGGCGATCCGTGCCGGCCGCCGGGGTCCTCGCCGGGGTCCTCGCCGGGGTCCTCGGGCTCGCCCAGCGCGGTGCGCAGCCGCGCCAGGACGCCCTCGACCTCCTCGGCCAGCCCCGCGTCGCTGCCGCGGGACAGGCCGGCGACCTCGACCCGCGAGCCCGCGCCACCGGCGGCGGGCACCGCCTTGACCCACACCCGGCGGCGCGGCAGGAACAGGGACATGACCAGCCCCAGCGTCGCCAGCAGCGAGAAGACGAGCGCGGCGGTCTGGCCCGGGGTGGAGCGGACGTCGAAGCTGGCGAACCGCTCGACGCCGACGAACTCGACCGACCCCAGGCCGTCCGGCAGCTGCACCGTCTGCCCGGGGACCATCGTCAGGGCCAGGGCCTGGCCGTCGGCGCCCCGCACCTGCGTCATGGCCGTGGTGTCGAGCGTGTAGACGTTCTGGGCCACGCCCTCGTCCAGCCCCAGGTCGCCGGTCCACACGTTGGCGACCAGCAGCGGCTGCGCCATGTCGGGGAACGCCGAGACCGGCGCCCCGTCGGCGTTGGTGGTGGCCGTCGGCAGGAACACCCCGCGCAGGCCGATCTGGACGGGCTCGCCGTCCGCGTCGACGGCGTCGGGGACCTTCACCACGCCGGTGGAGTCGTAGTTGCCCGTCTGCGGCAGGAACGGGGTCGGCCCGTCCTGCACGACGGTCCCCCGCCCGTCGCGGACCACCAGGACGGGGGCGTACCCGTTCCCGGACAGCGAGATCTGGGTGTGCCCGACCTTGGCGGGGTGGTTGACGCGGATCGTCTCGGTCCGCGGGTCGTCCCCGGGGGAGTCGGTGAGGGTGACGTCGGCGGAGAAGCGGCGGGGCTCACCGATCTGCGACGTCTGCTGCGCCTCGAACGCGACGTCCATCGAGTCCAGCGTCAGCGTGAACGGCGGGACGTCGTCGATGGTGGTCCAGGTGCCGCCGGAGAAGCTGTCCATCTGGGTGCCGGTCATGGTGCCGCCGGTCGTGACGAGCCGCTGCCCCGAGTAGGAGAACAGCGAGCTGGAGGCGATGGCGACGAGCAGCCCCACCAGCGACAGGTGGAACAGCAGGTTCCCCGTCTCGCGGTGGTGGCCCTTCTCCGCGGCGACCGAGCCGTCGCGGCGCTCGACGCGGAACCGCCGCCGGGCCAGGACCTCGCGGGCGGTGCCCAGGACCTCCTCGGGCGCGGCGGCGAGGGTGGCCCCCCGGTGCTCGGGCAGCCGGCCGAGCCGGGCCGGGGTGCGCGGCGGCTTGGAGCGCAGCGCCCGCCAGTGCACGGCGACCCGCGGCGTCACGCACCCGATGAGGGAGATGAACAGCAGCAGGTAGATCGCCGAGAACCAGACCGAGGAGTAGACGTGGAACCCCTGGAGCCGGTCGACCCACGGGTACGCGGTGGGGTGGTCCAGCTGCCACTGCGCGACCCCGGCGGGGTCGTTGTTCTCCTGCGGGAACGTGGAGCCGGGCACGGCGGCGACGGCCAGCAGCATGAGGAGGAACAGCGCCGTCCGCATGCTCGTCAGCTGCCGCCAGCAGTACCGCGCGAACTCCAGCGGCTTCATCTCCGAGGCGAGCTCGCGCCGGGGCTTCCTCTCCGCGTCGCGGTACGCGTCGCGCAGGTCGTCGAGGTGGGTCTCGTCCGTGCTCGCCATGCTCAGATCACCGTCGTGTAGTCGTCGACCAGGGTGGACTGGAGCCAGCTCACCAGCGGCTGGAACTGCTGCGTCGCGAGCAGGACCCCGATGACGACCAGCAGGACCGCGCCGAAGCGGTCCAGGGCGACGCGGTGCCGGCGCAGGACGCCCAGGACCCGCATGCCGCGGCCGTAGGCGAGCGCCACCAGGACGAACGGCACCCCGAGCCCGAGGCAGTAGACCAGGCCCAGCCACGCGGCCCGGTCACCGCGGCCGGTGGTGAACGCCATCGCCGAGATCGCCGCGAAGACGGGGCCGATGCACGGGGTCCAGCCGATCCCGAACAGCACCCCCAGCAGGGGCGCCCCGACCAGGCCCGCCCGCGGCCGCCACCGGACCTTCAGCTCCCGCTGCGCCCACGCCGGGGAGAGCAGCAGGACGAGCCCGGCCGCGACGACGAGCAGCCCCACGACCCGCTGGAAGACGTCGGCGTACCGCAGCTGCGCGAGCGCGCCGCCGAGGCTGCCGGCGGTGAAGCCGATGAGGACGAACACCACCGAGAACCCCAGCACGAACAGCGACGCGCCCAGGACCATCCGGCCCCGCCGCTGCCGCTCCAGGTCCCCGCCGGACAGCCCCGTCACGTACGCGAGGAACCCCGGGACGAGGGGCAGCACGCACGGGGACAGGAACGAGACGAGCCCGGCGAGCGCGGCCAGCGGCACCGCCAGCAGCAGCGGCCCGCTCTGGACGTACTCCGGCAGGGTCATGCGGGTGCGGCCCCGGCGTCGTCCAGCATCCCGGCCAGCGTGGAGCGCTCCACGATCCCCGAGGCGCGGGCCGCGACCCGGCCCTCGGCGTCCAGCACCAGCGTCGTGGGGGTGGCCTGCGGGGAGTACGTGCGCAGCGCGAGCATCGCCGCGCCCGAGGAGGCGTCCAGGATCGAGGGGTAGGTGATCCCCTGCGCCTGCTGGAACGCCTCGGCGACGGCCGCCGTGTCGTAGGTGTTGATGCCGAGGAACCGCACGCCGCGGGTGGAGTACTCCTGCCAGACGGCCTCCAGGTCGGCGGCCTCCTTCCGGCACGGCGCGCACCCGGCGAACCAGGTGTTCAGCACGACGACCTCGCCGCGGTAGCCCGCCAGGTCGACGGTCGAGCCGTCGACGGTGGTGCCGCTCAGCTCGACCGGCTCGCGGCGCTCCTCCGGCGGCCACTGCACGACGGTGCCGTCGCCCTCGATGTAGTTCCGGTCGGTCGCCGGCTCGGGCAGCCCGTCGCCGCCGGAGCAGCCCGCGACGACGAGCGTCGACAGCGCGGCCACCCCGAACGACCTGCGGGACAACGACATCAGGCCCCCGCGATGGGGTCGGCGCCGATGAGCAGGTCGGCGGCGGGCTCGGTGTAGGCGACCGAGACCAGCGTGCGGCCGGAGAACTCCAGGGACGTCACCGACGCCAGCGCGCACTGCCGGCGGCGCGGGTCGTGCACCAGCGGGCGCCCCTCGGCGCGCAGCCGCGTCACCCACACCGGCAGCTGGTGGCTGACGAGCACCGACTCCCGGCCGGGGAAGGCGTCCCGCGCGTCGCGGACCACCGAGGCCATGCGGGAGACCTGCTGCTCGTACGGCTCGCCCCAGCTGGGCTGGAACGGGTTCCACAGCCGCGGCCACACCCGCGGGTCGCGGATCGAGCCCGACCCCTGGGTGACCTTGTGGCCCTCGAAGCTGTTGGCGGCCTCGACGATGCGCGGCTCGGTGCCCAGCGGCAGGCCGTGCGAGCGCGCGATCGGCGCCGCGGTCTCCTGGGCGCGCTGCAGCGGCGAGGCGGTGACGGAGGCGATGTCGTGGTCGGCGAAGAACTCCCCGAGCCGCTCGGCCATCGCCTGACCGCGCTCGGACAGCCGGAACCCCGGCAGCCGGCCGTACAGGACCCGCTCGGGGTTCCAGACCTCACCGTGCCGGACGAGGTGGACGGTCGTGCGGGCCGTCGTGCGGGTCACAGCCGACCAGCCCCCTCGGCGGCGGCGCGGGCCGCGGCGGGCAGCGCCTCGAGGATGCGGCCGATCGCGGTCTCGTCGTGGCTGGCGGACAGGAACCACGCCTCGAAGGCGCTCGGCGGCAGGTGGACCCCGGCGTCGAGCATCGAGTGGAAGAACGCCCGGAACGCCCCGAGGTCCTGCTGCCGGGCCTGGTCGTAGTCCACGACCTCGTCCAGCTGCGTGAAGAAGACGCTGAACATCGACCCGGCGGTGTTCACCAGGTGCGGCACCCCGGCGGCGCTGAGCGCGGCGCTCGCGGCGTCGCGGACGGTGGCGGCGTTCGCCTCGACCGCGGCGTAGACCTCCGGGGTCGTCGCGCGCAGCGTCGCCAGGCCGGCGGCGGTCGCGATCGGGTTCCCCGACAGCGTGCCGGCCTGGTAGACGGGACCGGCCGGGGCCAGGTGCGCCATGACGTCGGCGCGACCGCCGAACGCGGCGGCCGGGAAGCCGCCGCCCATGACCTTGCCGAAGGTCAGCAGGTCGGGGGCGTGCTCCAGGCCCAGGCCCTCGTACCCGTACCAGCCGGCGGCGCTGACCCGGAAGCCCGTCATGACCTCGTCGGAGACCAGCAGGGCGCCGTGCTCGCGGGTGGTGCGGCGCAGCAGCTCGGTGAAGCCCGGCCGGGGGCGCACGACGCCCATGTTCCCGGCGGCGGCCTCGGTGATGACGCAGGCGATGCGGTCGCCGTGGGCGGCGAAGACCTCCGCCAGCGCCTCCGGGTCGTTGTACGGCAGCACGATCGTGTCGGCCGCGGCGGTGCCGGTCACCCCGGGGGTGTCCGGCAGCGCGAACGTCGCCAGCCCCGAGCCGGCCGAGGCCAGCAGGGCGTCGACGTGCCCGTGGTAGTGGCCGGCGAACTTCACCACGACGGGGCGGCCCGTGAAGCCGCGGGCCAGCCGGATGGCGCTCATCGTGGCCTCGGTGCCGGAGCTGACCAGCCGCAGCTGCTCGACCGGCTCGACGCGCGCGACGATCTCCTCGGCCAGCAGCACCTCGCGCTCGGTGGGGGTGCCGAAGGAGAAGCCGTCGACCGCGGCGGCCTGCACGGCGGCCAGCACGTCGGGGTGCGCGTGCCCGAGGATCATCGGCCCCCAGGAGCACAGCAGGTCGACGTACTCGCGGCCGTCGACGTCGGTCAGGTACGGCCCGCGCGCCGAGGCGATGAAGCGGGGGGTGCCCCCGACGGCCCGGAAGGCGCGGACCGGGGAGTTCACCCCGCCGGGGATCACCGCGCCCGCTCGCTCGAACAGCGCCGCGGAGGCGGCGGCTGCGGCGCTGGACGAGGTGCTCGCCGGGGTGGGCGTCGACGCGTTCACGAGTCCCAGTGTCTCAAGCTCGCGGGGGTGCCTCCTCCCCAGGGGCGTCTACGACGGCGTGTCGGAGGCCGGGGGTGACCGACCTCACGTCCGCACGCCCGAGACGCGGGCGGGTCAGCCCCGGGCGGGGGCCGTCAGCGGCTGGTTGAACCGCAGCTGGTTGCCCGAGGGGTCGCGCACGCCGAAGTCCCGCACGCCGTACTGCTGGTCCACCGGCTCGGAGGTGATCTCCGCGCCCCCCGCCGACAGGGCGTCGTGCAGGGCGTCGACGTCGTCGGTGGTGAACACCAGCCGCGACAGCAGGCCCTTGGCGAGCAGGTCCGCGGCGGCCTCCCGGTCGGCGGCCGAGGCGTCCGGCCACGACTGCGGCGTCTCCAGCACGAGGTGGACGTCGGCGCCCGGCGGCGTCACCGTGACCCAGCGCATCCCCTCGTAGGACACGTCCTGGGTCACCGCGAAGCCCAGCAGGTCGCGGTAGAAGGCCAGGGCCTCGTCGTGGTCGTGGACGGTCAGCAGCACCTGCGAGACGGTCGTCATGGGCCCGACGCTAGGACCGCTCACGCCCGGCCCGCTTCTCCGATCCTGACCGGCCGGGCCGCCCGCGCCAGCACGCAGCTGGGGATGCCCGCCGCCGCGGAGTGGTCCTGGGCCCGGTACGCGCTGGGCGTCACGCCCACCAGCCGGGTGAAGCGGGCGCTGAACGAGCCCAGCGACGAGCACCCCACCGCGAAGCACGCCTCGGTGACCGACACGTCCCCGCGGCGCAGCAGCGCCTTGGCCCGCTCGATCCGCCGGGTCATGAGGTAGTCGTACGGCGTCACGTCGAAGGCGGCCTTGAAGCTGCGGGAGAAGTGCCCCGGCGACATGAGGGCCTGCCGGGCCAGGGCGGCGACGTCCAGCGGCTGGGCGTGGTCGCGGTCGATGCGGTCGCGCACCCGCCGCAGCCGCACGAGGTCCTCACGCGAGAGGGGCACCCGCCGAGTCTGGACCCCCGGACCCGGCACGGCCACCGCCCGTCACCTGATCGTCAGGCTCAGGTGACGCACAGGTCACTTGCGGGCGCCAGGGTTCCCCCTCGTGACCACTCCCCGACCCACCCGCCGCCACGTGCTCGGCGCCGGCGCCGCGGCGGCCGCCGCCGGCCTGGCCACCGCCCCCGGCGCCACCGCCGCCCCCGGCCACCCCGGCCGGCCCGAGCACGCCGGGCGCCCCGGCCTCGCGTTCGCCGCCGACGGCACCTTCCGCGTCGTCCAGTTCAACGACACGCAGGACAACCACCGCACCGACGTCCGCACCATCGAGCTCATCGAGAAGGTCCTCGACACCGAGCACCCCGGATTCGTCGTGTTCAACGGCGACGTCGTCAACGGCGACATGACCACCGCCGAGCAGGTCCGCACCGCCTACGACAACGTCGTCGGCCCGGTCGAGGCCCGCGGCATCCCGTGGGCCATCACCTTCGGCAACCACGACGAGGACTCCGCGGCGGCCACCGGGATGACCGAGCCCCGCATCCGCGAGTTCCTGCGGACCTACCCCCACCACGTGGGGTCCACCGCCGGCGGGGTCAGCGGCGACTCCAACCAGGTGCTGCCGATCGCCTCCCGCGCCGCCGGCCGGCCCGCGTTCGCGCTGTGGCTGCTGGACTCCGGCCGCTACTCCCCCGAGCAGATCGCCGGGCAGGCCGTCGAGGAGTACACCTACGAGACCATCCACGCCGACCAGGTCGCCTGGTACCGGCAGACGTCGGCGGAACTCCAGGGCGGCGCGGCCGACCCCGTGCCCGGGCTGATGTTCTTCCACATCCCGCTGTGGGAGTTCCGGCACATGTGGTTCGGCTCCCCCACCGAGGCGACCGACGAGGCGCACGAGGCGGCCGTCGGCAAGCACTCCATCGTCGGGGAGCGCAACGAGCGCGAGTACACCGCGCAGTTCAACCCCGGCCTGTTCCACGCCGCCCTCGAGCGCGGCGACGTGAAGGGCATGTTCTGCGGGCACGACCACGTCAACGACTACGTGGGGAACTACTTCGGCATCCGCCTCGGCTACGGCCCCGGCACGGGGTTCGGGACGTACGGCCTCGAGGGCGCCGACGTCCACCGGATGCGCGGGGCCCGCGTGTTCGACCTCGACGAGAACCACCCGGGCGTCTTCAAGGACACCCGGGTGGTCCGCGCCGCCGACCTGGGGATCGACCTGTCCCCCGAACCGCGGCCGCTGGGCGGCTGACCGGCGGCCGGGGAGGAGTTCAGCGCGAGGTTCAGCGCGACAGCGCGAACACCGTCGTCGAGCGGTACTCCTCCCCCGGCCGCAGGACCGTCGAGGGGAACCCGGGCTGGTTCGGGGAGTCCGGGAAGTGCTGCGTCTCCAGGGCCAGCCCGTCGCCCTGCCGGTACGTCCCGCCGCCGGTCCCCACCAGGGTCCCGTCGAGGAAGTTGCCCGAGTAGAACTGCAGACCCGGTTCGGTCGTGGAGATCCGCAGCGTGCGGCCGCTGCGCGGGTCGTGCAGGACGGCGGCCTCCTCGAGGTCGTCGCCGCCGCGGTCCAGCACCCAGTTGTGGTCGTACCCCTGGGCGATCAGCAGCTGCTCGAACGGCTGCCGGATGCGGGCCGCGATCCGCGTCGGCTGGCGGAAGTCCAGCGGGGTCCCCGCCACCGGAGCCAGGTCGCCCGTCGGGATGAGCGTGGCGTCCACCGGGGTGTACTGGTCGGCGCGGATCGTCAGCTCGTGGTCCAGGACGCTGCCGGACCCCTCGCCGGCGAGGTTCCAGTACGTGTGGTTCGTGAGGTTCACGACGGTGGCCGCGTCCGTGGTCGCGCGGTACTCCAGCGTCAGCTGCCCGAACCGGTCGAGGGTGTAGTCCACCTCCACGTGCAGGTTCCCCGGGAAACCCTGGTCGCCGTCGGGGCTGTCCAGGGCCAGGCGCACCCCGACCTTGCCGTCACCGGTCAGCGGCGTCGCCGCCCACAACCGCTTGTCGAACGAGTCGGTGCCCCCGTGCAGGGTGTTCGGCCCGTCGTTCAGCGGCAGCTGGTGCTCCACCCCGTCCAGCGTGAACCTCCCCCCGCCGATGCGGTTGCCGTAGCGGCCGATGAGGGCGCCGAAGTAGGGGCCGGGGTTGTTGCCGTCGAGGTACCCGTCGAGGTCGGCGAAACCCAGGACGACGTTCCGGACCCGGCCGCGGTGGTCGGGGAACTCCAGGCTCTGCACGATCCCGCCGTACGTCAGGACCCGCGCGGTCACCTCGCCGTTGGTGAGGGTCCAGCGCTCGACGGACCGGCCGTCGGGCAGCAGGCCCCACGCCTCGGTGGACAGGCCGGGTTCGGCGGCGGCGACGGCGGGAGCCGCGGCGGTGCCGATCAGCGCGGCGGCGCCGGTGGCGGCCAGGACGACGCTGCGGCGGGACGGGGTGAAGGTCATCGGTGTGCTCCTCCTCGAGCGGCGGGTGTGACCCAGGCGTGACCTGTGTGACGGTTGGGACCGTAAGCCAGTGGTTGCCCTGCGTCAACGCCTCCCGGGCGCCGGAACCCTCCACGGGGAACCGGGACCGGCGGTGTTCACGTCCGCGCCACCTCGTCGTCGATCCTCCGGACCCGCTCGACGGTGCGCGCCGTCACCACGGGTGCCTCCGGCAGCAGCGCCAGGAGCCCGGCGGTGGCCGAACCCGCTCGCGGCGCAGGCCCCCGACCGCGGCGACGAGTTCCGCGGCCTCGGCACCGGCGGGCCCCTCGAACCGGGACCGGGTGAGTCCCTGGACGTACTCGTCCCGGAGGGCCGGCGGGACGAGGCTGAGGGGCAGCACGGCCCGGCGGGTCGGGCCCCGACGGGCCAGCACGGTGTGGGCGGGGGCGCGACCGACGCGACCGTCGCCGTCCGTGAACGGGTGGGTGGTCCCGGACCGGGCGCGCACCAGCGCGGCCTGCCCGAGGGGGGTGGGACCCGTTGAGCCGGCGACGAGTTCCTCAGTGGCCCGGCGGACGGTGGTGGTGTCCCGGGCGACCAGCTGAGCCTGCTCGCCGACCCGCTGGACGTGCTCGGTCTGCGCGAGTTCGGCGACCGCGACGTTCTCGCTGGACGGAGCGGTGCCCTCGATGGACGAACCGGCGGCGGTACCCCGGGCGGTGCGGGCGTTGACGGTCGCGGCGTCAGCCCAGCCAGTCGCGCGCCGCCTCCAGCGCCCAGTAGCTCAGGACGATCGACGCCCCGCCGCGGCGCAGCGCGAGCAGCGACTCCAGCGCCACCCGCTCGCGGTCCACCGCGCCGGCCTGCGCGGCGAACTCCACCATCGCGTACTCCCCCGACACCTGGTAGCTGGCCACCGGGACGTCGGCGACGTCCGCGACCGCGCGCAGCACGTCCAGGTACGGCAGACCCGGTTTCACCATCACCATGTCGGCGCCCTCGTCGAGGTCGAGCCGCACCTCGCGCAGCGCCTCGGAGACGTTCGCCGCCGGGTCCTGCTGGTAGGTGCGCCGGTCGCCCTTGAGCTGGGAGTTCACCGCCTCGCGGAACGGGCCGTAGAACCCGCTGGCGTACTTCACGGCGTACGCGAACAGCGCCACGTCGTCGAAGCCGGCGCCGTCCAGGGTCTCCCGCAGGACCCCGATCTGCCCGTCCATCATCCCGCTGGGCCCCAGGACGTGCGCCCCCGCGGCGCTCTGCGCCAGCGCCATCGACGCGTACCGCTCCAGGGTGGCGTCGTTGTCGACGCGGCCGCGGGAGTCCAGCACCCCGCAGTGGCCGTGGTCGGTGAACTCGTCCAGGCACAGGTCGGCCATCACCACGAGGTCGTCGCCCACGGCGTCGCGCACGTCCTTCAGCGCGACGTTCAGGATGCCGTCGGGGTCGTCGGCCCCCGAACCGGTGGCGTCCAGCCGCTCGGGCACCCCGAACAGCATGATCCCGCCCAGGCCCGCCGCGACGGCCTCCTCCGCGGTGGCCACCAGCGACTCCCGGGTGTGCTGCACGACTCCCGGCAGCGTGCGGATGGGCTGCGGCTCACCGATGCCCTCGCGCACGAACACCGGCAGGACGAGGTCCCCCGGGCGCAGGTGCACGTCCGTCACCAGCCGGCGCATCGCCGCGGTGGAGCGCAGACGGCGCGGGCGGATCGGCAGCTGCACCACGGGGGAACTCCTTCGATCGGGGCTCAGCGCGCCCGGCGGCGCGCCGAGGACTTCTTCTGGCTGGGCCGCAGGACGGGTTCGCCCGCCTCGAGCGCCGCGGCGCGCAGACCCTGCCCGTACGCGGCCAGCGCCTCGACGAGGGAGTCCGCGCTGGGCTCGGCGGCCAGGACGTCGACGCGCAGGCCGTGCTCCTCGGCGGTCTTCGCCGTCGCCGGGCCGATGCAGGCCACGACGGTCGAGGGGTGCGGCTTGCCGGCGATCCCGACGAGGTTGCGGACCGTCGAGCTCGACGTGAAGACCACCGCGTCGAACGCGCCGGTCTTGATGGCGTCGCGCACCGGCGCGGCCGGCGGGGCGGCGCGCACCGTCCGGTACGCGGTGACGTCGTCGACCTCCCAGCCGTTCTCGACCAGCCCGGCCACGAGGGTGTCGGTGGCGATGTCGGCGCGCGGCAGGAACACCCGGTCGATGGGGTCCAGCACGTCGTCGTACGGCGGCCACGCGTCGAGCAGACCGGCCGCCGACTGCTCCTTCGCGGGCAGCAGGTCCGGTTCGATCCCCCACTCGCGCAACGCGTCCGCCGTCACGCCGCCGACCGCGGCGACCTTCAGGCCGGAGAACGCGCGGGCGTCGAGGCCGTACTCGGTGAACTTCTCCCGCACCGCCCTCACGGCGTTGACGGAGGTGAACCCGATCCACTCGTAACGGCCGGTCACCAGGCCCTTGACGGCCTTCTCCATCTGCTGCGGGGTCCGCGGCGGCTCCACGGAGATGGTCGGGACGACCTCCGCGGTGGCGCCGTGCTCGGACAGCCGCCCCGTGATGCCCCCGGCCTGCTCCTTGGTGCGCGGCACCAGGACCCGCCAGCCGAACAGCGGCTTCGTCTCGTACCAGGAGTTCTGGTCGCGCAGCGCGACGACGTCGCCGATGACGGCCGTGGTCGGGGACCCGTCGGCGGCCGCGGCGGCCGCCTCCAGGGTGCCCAGGGTGGCCGTCGTGGTGCTCTGGGTGGTGGTCGTGCCGTGCGAGGTCAGCGCGACGGGCGTCGCGGCGGACCGGCCGGCGGCCAGCAGCCCGCGGGCGGCCTCGGCGATGTCGTCACCGGTGCCCAGGACGACGACCGTGGCGTCGGCGTCGGCGTGCCGGGACCAGTCCAGGGACCGGCCCGCGGGGTGCACGACGTTCAGGCTGGAGGTGCTCGGCGTCGTCATCGGCACACCGGCGTACGCGGGGACGGCGTTGACGGCCGAGACGCCCGGGACGACGTCGAAGGAGACGCCCGCCTTGCGGCAGGCGGCGACCTCGTCGACCAGGCCGGTGAACGTGGACGGGTCGCCGTCCATGAGCCGCACGACCCGGCCGCCGGCCTTGGCGGCCTTCACGACGAGCTTGGCGCGGTGCGCGCGGGTCAGCGGCTGCCCGTCACCGCCGAAGCCGGCGTCGACGACCTCCACGCCGTCGCGGCCGAACCGCGCGACGAGGTCCTCCCGGCTGGCCTGGTCGAGCACCACGACGTCGGCCGCGGCGATCAGGTCGACCGCGCGGACGGTCAGCAGGCCCGGGTCGCCCGGGCCGGCCCCGACGAACGAGACGTGCCCCAGCTCCTTGCCGGTGGTCCTCTCCGACCCCTTGTCGGTCCCCTTGGCGGCCTTCGCGCCGGTCCGGGTGGACGTCTTCTTCGACCGGGACTGCGCGGGCACCTCGTCGCGAACCCTCTTCGCGTCGACCACCTCGGTCAGGACGCTCACCTCGGGAGCGTCCGCAGCGGCCTGGACCGGCGCCGGCACCGGCTCGGCGACCAGGGGGCTGTTCGTCATCGTGCTCACGAGCCACTCTCCGGATCGGGACGTGGACCGTCGTCACGACGGTCCTGGGGGTGGTTCTGGGCCGTGGCCGCACCGGGCCCCGGCGTGGTGTGCGGGGAGCGCAGTTCGCGCGCCAGGAGGTCGCGAGCAACGTCGGCGCCCAACCTACGCGCGGAGGCCTCGTCGGGGACAGCCGTGAAGGCGCGGGCGCGCCGCACCAGCGCCCCGGCGGCGTCCTGGACGGCCACGTGCAGCGTCCCCGCCGCGACGTGGGCGCCCACGGGGGCCGAGCACCCGGCCTCCAGGGAGGCCAGCACCTGGCGCTCGGCGGCGACGGCGAGCCGCACGGCGGGCGCGTCGAGGGCGGCGAGCGCGGCCCGGACCGCGTCGTCGTCGGCGCGGCACTCCACGGCCAGCGCGCCCTGCCCGGGGGCCGGGACGTACACGTCGGGGGCGAACAGCTCGGTGATGTCGCCGGCCCGGCCCAGCCGGCTGAGCCCGGCGGCGGCCAGGACCACGGCGTCGAGCTCGCCGGAGGTCACGAAGCCGACGCGGGTGTCGACGTTGCCGCGGATCGCGACGACCTCCAGGTCGGGGCGCAGGGCCCGCAGCAGGGCCTGCCGGCGCGGGGAGCCCGTCCCCACGCGGGCGCCCGCGGGCAGGTCGGCCAGCGCGCGGCCCGCGGCGGCGACCAGCGCGTCGCGCGGGTCCTCGCGCTCGGGGACGGCGGCCAGGGCCAGCCCGTCGGCGGGGGTCGTCGGCAGGTCCTTGAGGGAGTGCACGGCCAGGTCGACCTCGCCGGCCAGCAGGGCGTCGCGCAGCGCCGAGACGAAGACGCCGGTGCCGCCGATCTGCGCCAGCGGCGCGCGGTCCACGTCACCGCGGGTGGTGACCTCCACCAGCTCGACGTCGAACCCGTCGCGCCGCAGCAGGTCGGCCACCCACGAGCTCTGGGTGGTCGCCAGCGCGCTGCGCCGGGTGCCGAGCCGGAGCACCCGCGTCACGACACGCGTCCCACGGCGTCGGCGACGGTCCCCGACAGCGGGGCGTCCCCGGGCAGGGCGCCGCCCCCGCCGGCGCCGACCTCGAGGTCGAACAGCGCCCGCAGCGCGGCGGCGTACCCGACGCCGCCGGGGGCCTCGGCGAGCTCCTTCACGCGCACCGTGGGGGTGTGCAGCAGCTTCTCGACGATGCGGTGCACCGTGCGGTCGACCTCGGCGCGGACGGTGTCGTCCAGGGCGACGCGGCTGCCCAGGCGGCGCATCTCGACGTCGACGACGTGGCGGGCCTGGGCCCGCAGCGCGACGACCGTGGGGGCGACGTCGGCGGCGCGCAGCGAGGCGGCGTGCGCGGCGACCTCCTCGCGGACGATGGCGCGCACCGAGCGCAGGTCGTCGGCGACAGCCGAGGCGGCCAGGTCCGCGCCGAGCCCCTCCAGGTCGACCAGGTGCGCGCCCGGCAGGGTCGCGACCTCGGGGTCGACGTCGCGGGGCAGGGCGAGGTCGGCCAGGAACAGGGGGCGCTCGGGCCGGTCCAGCAGGGCGGCGGCGACGATCGCGACGTCCAGGACGTGCCCGACGGCGCCGGTGCAGCTGGTGACGACGTCGGCGGCGGCGACCTCGGCGCGCAGGTCCTCCAGCCCGACGGCGCGACCGCCGACGGCGGCGGCCAGGCGCTGGGCGCGCTCGGGGCTGCGGTTGGCGACGACGACGTCGAGGCCGGCGCGCGCGAAGGTCGTCGCGACGAGGGCGCTCATGGCCCCGGCGCCCACGACCAGGGCCCGGCGGCCGGCCAGCGGGCCGCCGACGACCGCGGCGGCGCGGGTGAGGGCGGCGTCGACGAGGGAGGCCCCGGCGGCGTCCAGCCCGGTCTCGGAGTGCGCGCGCTTGCCGACGCGCAGGGCGCTCTGCAGCAGCCGGTCCAGCGCCCCGCCGGCCAGGCCGCGCTCGTGCAGGTCCCGCAGCGCCAGCCGCAGCTGGCCGAGGATCTGGCTCTCGCCGACGGCCATGGAGTCCAGCCCGCAGGCCACCCGGAACAGGTGCTCGACACCGGCGTCCTCGTAGTGGACGTACAGCTGCTCCCCGAGCTGGTCGAGGCCGAGCCCGATGCGGCGGCACAGGGCGTCGCCGACGTCGGCGACCGCGCCGTGGAAGCGGGAGACGTCGCAGTACAGCTCGACGCGGTTGCACGTGGACAGCACGAAGACCTCGTCGACGTGCGGGGAGGCCGTCAGGGCGTCGACGACCTGCGCGGCGGCCCCGGCGTCGAAGCTGGCGCGCTCCAGGACGTCCAGCGAGGCCGTGCGGTGGGACAGGCCGACCACCATGAGCGCCACTCAGACCACCTCCCCGATCCGCTCGCTCACCGGGGCACCGGCGGCGGCGGGGACGATCGCGGGGGTGTTCGTGCGCACCGCGCGGCGCTGGGCGTGGAAGGCGAGGATCTGGAGCTCCGAGGCGAGGTCGACCTTGCGCACGTCCACGTCGGCGGGCACGCGCAGCACGGTCGGGGCGAAGTTCAGGACGCTGGTGACGCCGGCGCTGACGAGCCGGTCGCAGACGGCCTGGGCGTGCTCGGCCGGGACGGCGAGCACGCCGATGGTGGGCTCGCCGGGGCGCACGGCGAGGGGGAGGTCGGCGAGCGGGCGCACCCGCAGGCCGTTGACGACCTCCCCGACGACCCCGGCGCCGTCGTCGAACAGGCCGACGACGCGGAAGCCGCGGCTGGCGAACCCGGCGTACCCGGCGAGGGCGTGGCCGAGGTTGCCGATGCCGACGATGACGACGTTCCACGGGGTGGTCTGGCCGAGGTGGTCGGCGATGCGCCGGTGCAGCTCGGTGACGTCGTAGCCGACGCCGCGGGTGCCGTAGCTGCCGAGGTGGGACAGGTCCTTGCGGAGCTTGGCCGAGCCGACGCCGACGGCCTCGGCGAGGGCGTCGGAGGACACGGTCCGCAGCCCGGCGTCGGCCAGGACGGACAGCGCGCGCAGGTACTGGGGCAGGCGCGCCACGGTCGCTTCGGGTACGTCGACCGTCCCCACGTCGTCCTCGTCCACAGCGGTCAGACCGGCATCCTCGTACGCGTCGTTCCCGGCTCCGGAGGGACCCGGGAGCCCTGGTCGTGCGCCAGCAGCCTAGGCTCTTGTGAAGCCATGCACAAAGTCGTGGCGGGTGGTCGTGACGAGCGCCACGTCGCCCCTGAGCTGCGGCTTCGCAGGTAGGGAAGGCTCACCTCACCGCTCGTCGCGGCCCTCAGGACCGGCGGCGGCGCCACCAGCGGCGACCGGCCAGCGCGGCGCGCAGCCGCTCCGCGTCCAGCCGCCCGAAGTCGCGCTCGGCGCCGTCGACGAGCACCACCGGGACCTTGTCCGAGAACCGCCGCAGCAGGTCCGGGTCGGCGTCCACGTCGACCTCGGCCCACCCGACGCCCGCGGCCGCCGCGACCTCCCGCACGACCTCGCGCCCGGCGTCGCACAGGTGGCAGCCCACCCGCGAGACCAGCACCACCCGCGCCCGCGCGCTCTCCCCCACCTGGGCCACGCGTCCCCCTCCCGGCCGTCGTCGCGGCCTACGATGCCGCAGTGCCCCGTCGCAGCCCAGCACCGGTCGTCCCGGTCGGCCCGGTCGGCGCGGTGGGCCCGCGGGTCGACGCGGCGTTCTTCGACCTCGACGGCACGGTGGTCCGCGGGGCCTCGCTGTTCCACCTCGCCCGCGGCCTGGCCGCGCGCGGCTTCTTCTCCCGCCGCGAGCTGCAGCGCTTCGCCCGCCGGGCGGCGAGCTTCGCCCTGCGCGGGGAGGACCTCGGGCACCTGGGCGAGGTCCGCGAGCTGGCCCTGGCCTTCGTCGCCGGGCACACCACGGCCGAGATCCGGCAGATCGGCGAAGAGGTCTGGGACGAGCACCTGGAGGCCGACGTCAGCGCCGGCACCAGGGCCCTGACCCGGGAGCACCTGCGCGCGGGCGCGCCGGTGTGGCTCGTCACGGCCGCCCCCGTCGAGCTGGCCGACGTCGTCGCCCGGCGCCTGGGCATGACCGGCGCCCTCGGCACGGTCGCCGAGTCGGTGGACGGCACCTACACCGGGCGGCTGCTCGGCGAGCCCCTGCACGGGCCGGCCAAGGCCGACGCCGTGCGCGCCCTGGCCGAGCGCCACGGCTTCGACCTGCGGCGCTGCGCCGCCTACTCCGACTCCGCCAACGACCTGCCGCTGCTCACGCTGGTCGGCTCGCCCGCGGTGGTGAACCCCGACCGCGCCCTGCGGCGGCACGCCGCGGCGCACGCCTGGCCCGTCCACGAGTTCCGCGGGTGGTGGCACCTCGCCCGCTGGACGGTCCCCGTCCGGCGCGTGGCCGCGGGCGCCGCGGTCGTCGTGGTGGTCGCGACCCTGGCCCGACGCCGGTGACGGAGGAGATGTGACGCACACCACACCCCCGGGCCCTCAAGGTGCCGGGCCCGGGGACCGAGACAGCGGGGTGCCCCGCGCCCGTGCTCTCGCCGCCACCGTCGGAACCCGGATCGGGGCGGTCGCGGCCGTCACCGCCCTCGTCGCGGGGGCCGCCACCACCGTCGCCGCCCTGGACACCCCGCGGGCGGCCGCCGCGACGGCGCTGTGCGACCAGTACGGCAAGGCGACCACCGCCGACGGCCGCTACCGCATCCAGAACAACCGGTGGGGCACCTCGGCCCAGCAGTGCATCGAGCCCACGGCCACCGGGTTCGCCGTCACGCGGGCCGACGGCACCGCCCCCACGACCGGCGCCCCCAAGAGCTACCCGTCGATCTACTGGGGCTGCCACTACGGGGACTGCACGCCCGGGTTCTCCCCGGTGCCGGCCGCCGGCAGCACCTTCAGGGCGGTCCGGACGAGCGTGGCCATGACCTACCCCGCGACGGGCGAGTGGGACGCCGCCTACGACCTGTGGTTCGACCCCACGCCGCGCACCGACGGCCAGAACACCGGCGCCGAGGTCATGGTGTGGCTCAACCACGCCGGCCGCCCGCAGCCGGTCGGCCGCCGGGTCGGGTCCGTCACGCTCGCCGGGGCGACCTGGGACGTCTGGTTCGGCAACACCGGCTGGAACGTCGTCTCCTACGTCCGGCAGACGCCGACGTCGTCGCTGGAGTTCGCGGTCAGCACCTTCTTCGACGACGCCCTGGCCCGGGGCTGGGTGGACCGCTCCTGGTACCTCACGAGCGTGCAGGCCGGGTTCGAGCCGTGGACCGGCGGGACGGGCCTGGCGGTGACGTCGTTCTCCGCCGGCACCGGTGCGGCGGCGCCCGCACCGACGTCCACGGCCTCCCCCACCGCGCCCGCCACCGGCACGCCCACCGCCACGGCCGTACCGACCGTGACCCGGTCGGCCCGCCCGACGTCGGGCCGCCCGGTCTGCTCGGCGGTGCCGCGCACCGACGCGGCCTGGGACGGCGGCGCCGTGCAGACCGTCACCGTCACCAACGGCACCGGCGCCCGCACGGGCTGGACGGCCGTCGCGACGCTGCCGGCGGGGCAGACGGTGACGAACCTGTGGAACGGCTCCTGGACCCAGTCGGGCCGGACCCTGACGGTGCGCAACCTGCCGTACAACGGGTCGCTGGCCGCCGGTGCCACGACGACGTTCGGCTACCAGCTCGCGGCGACCGGCAGCACCGCCGTCCCCGCCCTCACCTGCACCTGACCCGTCCGGCCGGGCGAGACCCCCGGGACGCGCGGAGGGCGGGCCCCCCGACCGGGGAGCCCGCCCTCCGGCGGTTCACTTCTTGTTGCGGCGCTGGTGGCGCGTGCGGCGGAGCAGCTTGCGGTGCTTCTTCTTCGCCATGCGCTTGCGACGCTTCTTGATGACAGAGCCCAAGGGGTCCTCGCTCACTCGATACGGCTGGTTGCTTGCCCGTCGACCCGGCGGCCACCCGGACTGCGGGAGGACCACCGGCGGACGGACGTGCCGCCCGTGAGCGGCAGACCGCGACCGAGTCTACCCGCCCGCGCACCCCCGGAGTGTCGCGCGCCCACGTCCACGATCCTCAGGCCGTGTCGATGTAGGACTGTCGCAGGTACTCGTGGACGGCGTCCTCGGGCACGCGGAAGGAGCGGCCGACCCGCACGGCGGGCAGCTCCCCGTTGTGCACCAGGCGGTACACCGTCATCTTCGACACGCGCATCATCGACGCGACCTCGGCCACGGTCAGGAACCGGACCTCGGACAGCGGGCGATCCTCAGGCATCCCCACAGCACCCTTCAGTTCGCGCGCCGTTTGCGCACCGTCCCCCGCGGACGGCCCGGTGGGGGCGCGTTCACTGTCCACTGTAGGGGCACGTGTGACGTGCGTGGAAGATCTCCGTGTCCGAAAAGTCACACAGAGTGATCTAAACAGGCCGTGACCAGCACTTACGCTCCGTAAATTCCTGGGCGCTCAGTCGAAGTCCGGGTCCAGGCCGTGCAGCGGGAACGCCGCACGCCGCGTCGCCAGGACCGCCCGGTCCACCGCGTCGTCCGGGTCGTAGCCCGACTCCCAGCCCGTGAACGTCGCCGGCGCCCCGTCCGACATCGTCGCCGGCGCCTCCCGGCCGAACGCCTCCCGCACGTGGTCGCGCCACGCCACCGGCACCGGCGTGCCCGGCGCCAGCGGCTGCCCGGACGCCTCCGCCACCAGGTGCGCCCACGTGCGCGGCACCACGTCGACGACCTCGTACCCGCCGCCGCCCAGCGCCAGCCAGCGGCCCCCGCTGGCCTCGTGGGCCAGCGCGTGCATCGACGCCGCCGCCACCCGCTGCGCGTCCACCGACACCTGCAGGTGCCCCAGGGGGTCCAGGCCGTGCGTGTCGCAGCCGTGCTGGGTCACCAGGACGTCCGGGGCGAACGAGCGCACCAGCGGCGGGACGACGGCGTGCACCGCGCGCAACCAGCCCGCGTCCCCCGTCCGGGCCGGCAGGGCCAGGTTCACCGCGCTGCCCAGCGCCCCCGGCCCGCCCAGCTCGTCGGCGAAGCCCGTCCCCGGGAACAGCGTCGTCCCGGACTCGTGGACGCTGACCGTCAGCACCCGCGGGTCGTCCCAGAACGCCGCCTCCGTGCCGTCGCCGTGGTGGCAGTCCAGGTCGACGTAGACGATCCGCTCGGCCCCCTCGCGCAGCATCGCCACGATGGCCGCCGCCGCGTCGTTGTAGACGCAGAACCCGCTCGCGCAGCCCGGCTTGGCGTGGTGCATCCCGCCGGTGAAGTTGACGCCGTGCCGCACCCGACCGGCCACCAGCGCCCGCCCCAGGTCGACCGACCCGCCCACGATCCGCGCCGCCGCCTCGTGCATGCCGGGGAAGGCGGGGTCGTCCTCGGTGCCCAGGCCGAAGACCTCCTGGGCCTGCCGCGGGTCCGCCGACGCGGCCTTGACGGCCTCGACGTACGCGCGGTCGTGGACCGTCGTGAGCAGCTCGTCGTCGGCCGGCTCGGCCCCCACGACGCTCACCCCCGGCCGGTCGAACAGCCCCAGCTGCTCGCACAGCCGGGCCGTCAGCTCCAGCCGGACCGGCGCCATCGGGTGCCAGCGGCCGAAGTCGTAACCGTTGAACACCGGGTCCCAGACGACGTGCACCTCGTCGCTCGACGGCACGGACACCTCAGCCCCCCGACAGTTGCTTCGACCGGTCCGCGGCGGCCTCCACCGCGGAGACCAGGGCCGCCCGCACCCCGGAGTCGTCCAGCTGGCGCAGCGCCGCCGCCGTCGTCCCGGCCGGCGAGGTCACCTGCTCGCGCAGCACCGTCGGGTGCTGGCCCGTCTCGCGCAGCATGGCCCCGGCGCCGACGACGGTCTGCACGACCAGCTCGGTCGCCGTCGCCCGCGGCAGCCCCAGCAGCACACCCGCCTCGACCATGGCCTCCACCACGTAGAAGACGTACGCCGGGCCGGACCCGCTCAGCGCCGTCACGGCGTCCAGGTGCTTCTCGGCCAGCACGACCGTCCGGCCGCACGAGCGCAGCAGGTCCTCGGCCTCGGCCAGCTGGGAGTCCGCGCAGGCGGCGCCCGCCGCGAGCGCCGCCATCCCCTCGTCGACCAGGGAGGGGGTGTTCGGCATGACCCGCACCACCGCGGTGCCCGCGCGCAGCCGGGCCTCGATCGCGGCCGTCGTGACGCCCGCCGCGAGGGAGACCACGAGGGCGTCGTCGGACAGGTGCGGCGCGATCGAGTCCAGCAGGGCCGGCAGGTCCTGCGGCTTGACCGCCAGCAGGACCGTGCGGGCCGCCCGGACGGCGCCGACGTCGTCGACGACGCGCACCCCGAACCGCTCGTGCAGCTCCTGCCCGCGACCGGCGCGGCGGTCCACGACCAGGACCTCGCCCGGGTCGCGACCGGCGCGCAGCAGCCCGCCCAGGAGCGTCTGCCCCATCACCCCCGCACCCACCAGAGCCAGCGTCACACCCGCACCTTCCCGTCGGTCGTCCCGTTCGCGGTCCCCCGGGCGGTCCCCGGGGCGTTCACGCCGTGACCTCCGGCGTCCGGGCCAGGTGCTCGCGGGCGAACTCCAGGGTGCGGGCCAGCGCGGCCTCGCGCGCGGCGCGGCCGCGGGCCCGGCGGGTGTTCACCTCGGCGACCACCGTGCCGCCGAAACCGCCGCGCGCCAGCTCGGCCAGGACCGCGGCGACGGGCTGGGAGCCGTCGCCGGGCACCAGGTGCTCGTCCTTGACCGACCCGGTGCCGTCGCACAGGTGCACGTGCGCGAGCCGGGCGCCGAAGGCGCGGGCCAGCTCGGCGCAGTCCTGCCCGGCCGTCGCGGCGTGCGAGCAGTCGAGGGTGAGGTGCCGGTAGCCGACGTGCGTGGGGTCCCAGCCGGGCGCGTAGGCGACGAGCTCACGGCCCCGCGCGCGCCACGGGAACATGTTCTCCACGGCCATCACCACGCCCGTGCGGTCCTCCAGCGCCGCGACGCCGTCGACGAACCCGGCGGCGTACTCGCGCTGCCAGCGGAACGGCGGGTGCACGACGACGGTGCGGGCCCCCAGGGAGGCGGCGAGCTCGGCGGAGCGCTCCAGCTTGCCCCACGGGTCACGGCCCCAGGTGCCCTGCGTCAGCAGCAGCGTCGGCGCGTGCACCGACAGGACCGGCACGCCGTAGTGCTCCACGAGCCGGTGCAGCGCGGCCGGGTCCTGGCTCACCGGGTCGGTCCACACCAGGACCTCCACGCCGTCGTAGCCGAGCCGGGCGGCGATCTCGAACGCCGCCGTCGTCGACTCCGGGTAGGAGCAGGAGGTCGACAGCCCCACCTCGATCCGCCCCGGCGCGGGCGCGCGGTCCACGTCCACCACGCTAGAGGCCCGCTCCCGGCGAGACCGCCGCGCTGCCCGCGGTGAAGGCGTCCAGGCGGCGCAGGATGACGCCCTCGCGCAGCGCCCAGGGGCACACCAGGGCCTCCTCGACGCCCAGCAGCTCGAACGCGGCCTCGGCCACCAGCGCCCCGGCCAGCAGCTGCGGGGCGCGCTCCTCGCTGACGCCGGGCAGCTCGGCGCGCTGCCGGAACGTCATGCCCGCCAGCCTCGGCACCCAGGGGGCCAGCTCGTCGCGCCGCAGCACCCGGCGCACCATCGGGCCCTCCTCGGCGGGGGCGGCGCCGGTCAGCCGGGCCAGGCTGCGGAACGTCTTGGACGTCACCACGACCCGGTCGGGGGTGCCGGCGCGGGTGACGTCGCGCACGCGGGAGGCGATCTGCTGGCGCACGTAGCGGCGCACGTCGCGCACGGCCTCGGCCGCCGGCGGGTCCCCCGCGAGCCGGTCGCGGGTCAGCCGGCCGGCCCCCAGGGGCAGCGAGAAGGAGACGTCGGGGGCCTCGTCGAGCCCGGCGGCGACCTCCAGGGACCCGCCGCCGATGTCGAGGCCGAGCAGCCGGCCCGAGGACCAGCCGAACCAGCGGCGCACGGCCAGGAAGGTCAGGTCCGCCTCGGCGGTGCCGGGCAGGACCTGCAGGCGGACCCCGGTCCGCGCCTCGACGTGGTCGAGCACGTCCTCGCCGTTGGCGGCCTCGCGCACCGCGGAGGTCGCGAAGGCGAGCAGCTCCTCCACGCCGGCGTCCTCGGCGGCCGCGGTCGCGGCGGCGACGGCGCTGGTCAGCGCCGCGACGCCGGGGTCGTCGATGGCCCCGTCGGGGGTGAGGTGCTCGGCCAGCCGCAGCAGCCGGCGCATCGAGTTCGCCGGCAGCGGGTGGGCCCCGGGGTGGGCGTCGACGATCAGCAGGTGGACAGTGTTGCTGCCCACGTCCAGGACACCCAAGCGCACGCCGCGACCCTACTGTCCCCGGCGCGGTGCTCCGGACGGGCGCCGGGGCGCACCGGGGGCACCGCCGGCGTGCTTACCCTGCACCGGTGAGCGTCGAGACCCCGCTGGACACCGCCCGCCTGTGGCTGGAGTTCCCCGACCCGCAGGACGTCGCGGACGCCACGGACGCGGCCGACCCCGAGCAGCAGCCCGCGACCGTCTACCGCGTCGACCTGACGTGGCTCACGAGCGACTACACCTGCATCTTCGGCGCGGGCTGCCCCGGCATCTACGCCGACCGCCCCGACGTGGGCTGCTGCGCCCTGGGCGCGCACTTCACCGAGGACGCCGACGAGGAGCGCGTCGCGCGGGTCGTGGCCCGGCTGACCCCGGAGGTCTGGCAGTTCCACGACGTGGGGCGCGCGGGCGGCTGGACCGAGGTGGAGGACGGGGCCCGCAAGACCCGCGTCCACGAGGGCGGCTGCGTCCTGGCCAACCGCCCCGGGTTCGCCGCCGGCGCGGGCTGCGCGCTGCACCTGCAGGCCCTGCGCGACGGCGTGGACCCCCTCGAGTACAAGCCCGACGTCTGCTGGCAGCTGCCGCTGAAGCGCTCCTACCGGACGGTGACCCGCGGCGACGGCACCGAGTACCTGGAGGTCAGCATCGGCGAGTACGACCGCCGCGGCTGGGGCGAGGGCGGGCACGACCTCGACTGGTACTGCACGGGCAACCCCGCCGCCCACGTCGGGGAGCGGCCGGTGTTCCGCAGCTGCGAGAACGAGCTGCGGGAGATGATCGGGGACGCCCCCTACGAGGAGCTGGCCCGGCACTGCGAGGCGCTGGTGGCCCGCACGCGCACCGGGTCGGCGCACCGCCGGCTGCTGCCGCTGACCGTCCACCCCGCCGACCGGGCCCGCGCCGGCCTGCGCCCGCCGGGCTGAGGGGCCCGCGGTGGGCACCGTCATCCCCAGCCCCAACGTCTGGGGCTCACCGGACGTGTACGAGGTCGAGAACCTCGCCGTCGACCGCGGCGGGCTGATCGAGGCCGCGATGGCCCGGGTCCACGACTGGGCCGGGCTCGACGTCCTGGACGTCGGCTGCGGGACGGGTTTCCACCTGCCCCGGTTCGCGGCCACCGCCCGGTCGGTGACCGGTGTCGAACCGCACCCGCCGCTGCTGCGCCGCGCATTGGAACGCGTCCGCGCGGTCCCGGGGGTGCGGGTCCTGCACGGCGAGGCGGGTGCGCTGCCGCTGCCCGCGGCCAGCGTCGACGTCGTCCACGCCCGCTGGGCGTACTTCTTCGGGCCCGGGTGCGAACCGGGCCTGGCCGAGCTGGACCGGGTCGTGCGGCGCGGCGGGACGGCGTTCGTCGTCGACAACGACGCCACCCGCTCGACGTTCGGGCGCTGGTTCTCCCGGTCGCTGCCGGGGTACGACCCGGTCGCGGTGGACCGGTTCTTCGCCCGCCGCGGCTGGTCGGCCGAGCGGCTGGACGTGGCGTGGGAGTTCGACTCCCGCGCCGACCTGGAGTCCGTGGTGCGCATCGAGTTCACCCCGCGGCTGGCCGAGGAGGTCCTCGCCGAGCACGAGGGCACCCGCGTCGACTACGCGGTCGTGCTGCGCCACCGGTCGTTCTGACCCCCGCCGTCCCGGACCCGGGCGGCCTGCGCGGCGACGTGCTCCAGCGCGGCCCGCTCGGTCAGGGGCCGGGCGAAGTGGTACCCCTGCCCCCAGGTGCAGCCGGCCGCGGCGACCAGCCCCGCGACCCGGTCGGTCTCGATGCCCTCGGCGACCGTGACCAGGCCCAGCGCCGCGGCCAGGGCCGCGATCCCGGACAGCACCGCGACCCCGGAGCCCCCCGCGACGTCGCCGAGGTCCTCCAGGAACGACCGGTCGATCTTCAGGACGTCGACCGGCAGCCGCCGCAGGTACGACAGGGACGAGAACCCCGTCCCGAAGTCGTCCAGCGCCGTCCGCACCCCCAGCGCGCGCAACCGTTCCAGGGTGGCGCGCGCGGCGGTGAGGTCGGCCACGGCGGCGCTCTCGGTGATCTCCAGGCACAGCGCGCGGGGGGCGACGACGTGCCGGGCCAGGGCGGCGGACACGAGGGCGTCCAGCCCCGGCTGCAGCAGCTGGTGCCCGGAGAGGTTGACGCTGATCTCCAGCTCGACCGCGGACCGCCGCTGGAAACCGGCCAGGGCCCGCAGCGCGGTGTCCAGCACGAACTCCCCGAGCTCCAGGATCGTCTCGGACTCCTCGGCCAGCGGCACGAAAACCGTCGGGGGGACGTTCCCGCGCTCGGGGTGCTGCCAGCGCGCCAGCGCCTCGAAGCCGACGGTCGCGCCGCGCGCGAGGTCGACGAGGGGCTGGTACACGACGTGGACCTCCCCCGCCGCCACGGCGTGGCGCAGGTCGGCGGCCAGCTCGGCGCGCTCGTGCGCGGCGTCGAGCAGGCTGCGGGAGAACGCCACGCACCGACCGCCGCCGGTGGCCTTGGCGGCCAGCAGCGCGATGTCGGCGCGGCGGAACAGCTCGGTGGCCCCCTCGTCGACGTCGCCGGGGACCAGCGCCGTCCCGGCCGAGGCCGTCACGACGAGCCGGCGACCGGCGACGGTGAGCGGTTCGCGCACGGCGTGCACGGCGCGCGCGGCCAGCACCGGCAGGCCCCGGCCGACGACCGCCTCGTCCCCGGTCACCAGGACGGCGAACTCGTCGCCGTCGAGGCGGGCGACGAGACCGTCGTCGCCGGCGAGGACGGTGAGGCGTTCGGCGACGCGGCGCACGACCTCGTCCCCGGTGCCGTGCCCGTGCCGGTCGTTGACGGCCTTGAGCCCGTCGAGGTTCAGCAGCACCAGGCCGCGCGCCCGCCCCGGCGCCGCGGCGAACGCCTCGAACAGGCGGGCCCGGTTGGGCAGCCCCGTCAGGCCGTCGTGGGCGGCGGCGTGCTGCAGCGCCTGCAGGGCGCGGCGCTCGTCGGTGGTGTCGACGCAGTTCCAGATGACCCCGCGCACGCCGCGGACCCCGCGGCCGTCGCTGAACCGCGCGCGGCACCAGCGCACCTCACCGGTCGCCCGCACGAGGTACCGGTGCTCGGTGTCGACGGGCGCCGCCCCGGGCAGGCAGGCGCGGGCCAGGGCCGCGCGGGCCCCGTCCCGGTCCGCCGGGTGGACCCAGGCGAAGGCGTCGCGGCCCACCAGCGCCCAGCGGTCGAGGTTCCAGCGGCGGCTGAACGACGGGCTGCAGAAGGAGATGGTGCCCTCGACGTCGGTGACCAGGACCTCGTCGGCGGCCTGGCGGGCCAGCGCCTCGTAGCCGGGTGAGGGCGCCGGCAGGCCGAGCGCGCGCCAGCGCTCCCCGAACCGCAGCCGCCGCGCCCGGTTCACGCCGGCACCCCCTGCCGCACGACGGTGTCGCGCCCCGCCGCCTTGGCCGCGTAGAGGGCCTCGTCGGCAGCGGCCAGCGCGACGTCCCACGGGCCGGTGGCGGCGCCGACGCTGACGGTGACGACCCGCCCGTCCCCGGCGGGCAGCGCGAGGTCGCGCACGGCGGCGCGCATCCGCTCCCCGGCGGCCAGGGCGCCGTCGCCGGGCAGGGCCTCCCCGGCGTCGCCGTCGAGGAGGACGACGAACTCCTCCCCGCCCCAGCGCGCCACCGAGTCGCCGGGGCGCGCGTGGGCGGCGAGCGCCGCGGCCACCAGCGCCAGGCAGCGGTCGCCCTGGAGGTGCCCGAAGCGGTCGTTGTAGGTCTTGAAGTGGTCGACGTCGAGGACCAGGACGCCCACGGGGCGGTTCAGCGGTGCCCGTTCCAGCAGCCCGCGGCGGTTCAGCAGGCCGGTGAGCTCGTCGCGGACGGCGGCCTCGGCGAGCGCGGCGAGGAGGCGCTCGCGCTCGGCGGCCAGCTCGCGGGCGCGGCGCCGGGCGGTGAACCGGGCCCGGTCGCCGCGCTCGACGGTGGCGGTGGTGATGAGCCCGAAGGCGCCGCTGACCGCGACGGCGAGCAGCGCGGTGACCGCGGTCGTCCCCGCGTCGACGCCGACGAGGTTCTGGCCCCAGGCGAAGGCGGCGAGCATCGTGGTCAGGCAGGTCGCCGACCACCGGACGTCGTCGCGCAGCATCGTGCCGAAGAAGACGACGACGATGAACGCCCCGGCGAAGTAGGCCCCGCCCAGGGCGCCCGGGGCGCTGTGCTGGACCAGGGCCAGGGCGACCACGACGAGCGCGGCGGCCCCGGTGACGAGCGGGCCGTCGACCTGCGCGGCGGGGCGGGCGCGCAGCCGCCGGGTGCGCCACCAGAGCCCGAGGAGCACGACGGGGGTGACGACGCCCAGCCGCAGCGCCAGGGACAGCGCCAGGACCTGCGGGGCCAGGGCGAGGTCGACGAGGGCGTAGGCGTCGAAGCAGGCGAGCCCGAGCAGCGCCGTGGGCGTGAACCAGCGGGCGCGGGCGGCGTTGCGGGCCTGCGCGTACTCCTGCTCCAGCCCGGTGTGGAAGGGCACGGGCAGCAGCGGGGCGGCTCGTCGCGGTCGGCTCACCCCCGGGGTGTCGGCGGGCGGGGGGCGCGACCGGAGGGGGGCTCACCCGGGCGGCGCACCGGCGACGCGCCGACCTGGGTCGCCGCCGGGGGCCCGGACCGTGGATGATGGAGGCATGAGCGCGCACGCCACCCCGCCGACCCGGCACGAGGAACAACGGGCCATCGCCCCGATCCGCTGGTCCAAGCCCAGCAGCGGCACCGTCGTCGCCCTGGCCATCTGGGTCGTCGGCGTCGTCGTGTCCGCGCTCGTGCCGCTGCTGCTGCTGGGGGCCGACCCCTACGAGGCGGCGCCGGGCTCGCGGATCGCGGTCGGGCTGGCCTTCACGCTCGTCGGCTCGCTGATCATGGTCTTCTCGGCGTACCTGCTCTACCGCAAGACCGACAGCATCGGCGCCGCGATCCTCGCGTTCGTCCCGAGCTTCGTCCTGGCCGTCCTGGGCATCCTCATGACGACGATGAAGCTGCTGTACGCCTCCTGACCCCCTCCCGGGCTCGCCCGGCGCTCCGAGACGGCCCCCCACCGGCACACCGGTGGGGGGCCGTGTCGTACCCGCCGCCTACGGTGCGCGGGTGCCTGCCAAGACCACCGCGAAGCCGCCCCGCCCCTCGTACAAGTGCGCCGAGTGCGGGTGGACGACGGCCAAGTGGGTCGGTCGCTGCGGGGAGTGCCAGGCGTGGGGGACGGTCGAGGAGGTCGCCGGCGCGGCCCGGGTCGTGGGGTTGCGCTCCTCGGCGACCGGCACGGCCCCGGTGCGCCCGGCGCGCCGGGTCTCGGAGGTCTCCCGGGCCGAGGTGCGCGAGCGGCTCAGCACGGGGCTGGCGGAGTTCGACCGGGTCCTGGGCGGCGGGCTGGTCCCGGGGCAGGTGCTGCTGCTGTCCGGGGAGCCGGGGGCGGGCAAGAGCACGCTGCTGCTGACGACGGCGAACACGGTGGCCGCCTCCACCGGCCGGCCCGTGCTGTACGTGTCCGGGGAGGAGTCGGTCGAGCAGATCGCCACCCGCGCGCGGCGCGTCGGCGCGACCTCCGAGCACCTGTACCTGGCCGACACGAACGACCTGGCCGAGGCCATCGGGCACCTGGACGCCCTCGGCGACGACGTCGCGCTGGTCATCGTGGACTCGGTGCAGACGATGGCCTCCGGGGAGGTCGAGGGCCGCGCGGGCGGGGTGACGCAGGTGATGGAGGTCGCCTCCACGCTGACGCGGCTGGCCAAGGCCCGCGGCATCGCCCACTGCCTGGTCGGTCAGGTCACCAAGGAGTCGACGGTCGCCGGGCCGCGCGCCCTGGAGCACGTGGTCGACACGACCCTGGCGCTGGAGGGCGATCGGCACACGACCCTGCGGCTGCTGCGGGCGGTGAAGAACCGCTACGGGGCCGCCGACGAGATCGCCTGCTTCGAGCAGACCGACGCCGGGATGGTGGAGGTCCCCGACCCCAGCGCGCTGTTCCGCGCCTCGCGGGAGGCGCCCGTGCCCGGGACGTGCCTGACGGTCACCGTGGAGGGCCGGCGGCCCCTGATCACCGAGATGCAGGCCCTGGTGTCGCACACCAAGGCGCCCAACCCCCGCCGCGGGGTCAGCGGCCTGGACTCGGCCCGCGTCACCATGCTGGTCGCGGTGACCGACGGCAGCGCGGGGCTGCGGCTGTGGGAGCAGGACGTCTACACCGCGACCGTCGGCGGGCTGCGCTCGACCGACCCCGGCGGGGACCTGGCGGTGTGCCTCGCGATCGCCTCGGCCGCGGGGGGCTTCCCGGTGCCGCTGGACGTCGCGGCCGTCGGGGAGGTGTCGCTGTCGGGGGACATCCGGCGCGTCACGATGCTGGGGCAGCGCGTCGCCGAGGCCGCCCGCCTGGGGCAGCGGCGCATCCTGGCGCCGCCGGGGACCGTGGAGGCGGTGGCGCGGCTGAAGGTGAAGGCCGAGATCGTCGAGGTCCCCACCCTCCTGGACGCCGTCCGGACCGTCCGCGGGTGGTCCCCGCGCGCCGGGCGCGACGGCGGCTGAGCGTCGACCCACCCGTCACACCCGTACCCCGCTAGACTCCGGCACGAGAGTTCGTGACGAGTTGACGCCGCCCGGGCGCGGCGTGAGGTTCGGAGGTGGCCGGTGGTGGACCGCACCCCCGAGGAGGTCCTCCGGGCGACGCTGGCGGTCGTCGCGCCGGGCACGGAGCTGCGCGACGGCCTCGAGCGCATCCTGCGCGGGCGCACGGGCGCGCTGATCGTCCTGGGGTTCGACCGGCTCGTGGACTCCCTGTCGACCGGTGGTTTCGCCCTCGACGTCGAGTTCTCCGCGACGCGGCTGCGCGAGCTGGCGAAGATGGACGGGGCGATCGTGCTGGACCGTGACGCGTCCCGCATCGTCCGCGCCGCCGTCCAGCTCGTCCCGGACTCCTCGATCGAGACGAGCGAGTCCGGCACCCGGCACCGCACGGCCGAGCGGGTCGCCAAGCAGACCGGTTTCCCCGTCATCTCCGTGTCGCAGTCGATGCGGATCGTCGCGGTCTACACCGGCAACCGCCGGTACGTGCTGGAGGGGTCCGACGCGATCCTGGGCCGCGCGAACCAGGCCCTGCAGACGCTGGAGCGCTACCGCGCCCGCCTGGACGAGGTGACCGGCACGCTGTCGGCCCTCGAGATCGAGGACCTCGTGACCGTCCGGGACGTCTGCTCGGTCGTGCAGCGCATCGAGATGGTCTCCCGCATCGCCGACGAGATCTCCGGCTACGTCGTCGAGCTCGGCGTCGACGGCCGGTTGCTGTCCCTGCAGCTCGACGAGCTCGTCGGCGGCGTCGGGCCCGACCGCGAGCTCGTGGTCCGCGACTACCTGGAGGCCTCCCGCCACGAGGGGCCGCTGGAGGCGGTGCTGGAGGCGCTGGCCGGTCTGCAGTCCGCCGACCTGGTGGACCTGGCCTCGGTCGCGCGGGTGCTGGGTTTCTCCGTCGGCGGCGACTCGCTGGACTCGGCGGTGTCCCCGCGCGGTTTCCGGCTGCTGAACCGGGTCCCGCGCCTGCCCGGGGCGATCGTGGAGCGGCTCGTCGACCAGTTCGGCGACCTGCAGAAGCTGCTCGCGGCGAGCATCGACGACCTGATGACCGTCGACGGCGTCGGGGAGCAGCGCGCCCGCGCGGTGCGCGAGGGGCTGTCCCGGCTCGCGGAGAGCTCGATCCTCGAACGCTACGTCTGACCCGCCGGGCCGTTGCCGGCCGCTCCCGGCCGCTCCAGCCGGTCTCAGTCGGTGAGGGCGAAGGTGACGGGCTCGGCGGCGACGCCGTCCCAGCTCGCGTTCACGGTGTAGTTGCCGGCGGGGACCGCGGTCTGGCCGGTGGGGCACCCGGCCGCGGAGTGCTGGCGCGACCAGACGGTGGTCTTGGATCGGGTGGCGCCGGGGGCGAGCTCGTCGGTGGCGGAGTCGCTCTTCGTCTGGCAGTCGGCGGTGGAGAACACCTGCGCCCCGGCCGCGTCGGTGATGGTGAACAGGCGGACGGCGCTGCTGGTCTCGACGGTGCACGTCGTCTGCGACGTGTTCTCGACGGTCAGCACGAGGCTGGGGGCCTTGCCGGGGCCGTAGGTGGTGGCGCTGGTGCGCAGCGTCGCCCTCAGGGACTGGTCGGAGCAGGCGCCGCCGCTGGTGGCGGTGCCCGTCGCGGTGGCGGTGCCGGACCCGGTGGGCGTGCCGGTGCCCGAGCCGGTGGGGGTGCTCGTGGGTGCGTCCGTGGGGCCGGTGGTGGTCGCGACGGTGCTGGGGTCGAGCTTCGTCGGTCCCTGCGCCGCGGCGTCGTCCGGGGCGGTCAGCGCGCGGATCCCCAGGGCCGCCAGCACCACGATCACCAGGAGTGCGAGGATGACCACGAGGCGTCGTCGCCAGTACGTGCCCTTGTCCTCCGGTCCGACCGGGTGCAGGACGCTGCTCACCGGAGCGAAGGTAGGGGCCGGTCCGGGCCCGGCGGTGGAGGCGCGCCGTGCGACGATCGGCCGCGATGACCACCACCGAGGGACCGACCGCGCACGCGACGCTGCACACCCGGGTGCTGGACTGGTACGCCGACCACGCCCGCGTGCTGCCCTGGCGCGAGCCGGGGTGCTCCCCCTGGGGAGTGCTGGTGAGCGAGGTCATGCTGCAGCAGACCCCCGTCGCGCGCGTCCTGCCGCGCTGGCAGGCGTGGCTGGAGCGCTGGCCCACCCCCTCGGACCTGGCCGCCGAGCCCCCCGGGGAGGCGGTGCGGGCGTGGGACCGGCTCGGCTACCCCCGGCGGGCGCTGTGGCTGCACGCGGCGGCCGTCGCGATCCGCGACGAGCACGGCGGGCAGGTGCCCACCGACCACGCCGGGCTGCTGGCGCTGCCGGGCGTGGGCGCGTACACCGCGGCCGCGGTGGCCTCCTTCGCCTTCGGGCAGCGGCACGCCGTCGTCGACACGAACGTCCGCCGGGTCCACGCCCGCGCCGTCACCGGCGACGCCGAACCCGCCGCCTCCCTCACCGCGGCCGAGAACCGGCTGGCCGAGCGGCTGCTGCCCGACGACGAGGCGACCGCCGCCCGGTGGGCGGTGGCCGTCATGGAGCTCGGGGCGCTGGTCTGCACGGCCCGCTCCCCGCGCTGCGACGACTGCCCCCTGCTGGACCGGTGCGCGTGGGTGCTCGCCGGCCGCCCCCCGCGCACCGGCCCCGCCCGGCGGGGGCAGGCGTGGGC
The DNA here is from genome assembly GCF_050871975.1 of Kineococcus rugosus. Classification (NCBI taxonomy): domain Bacteria; kingdom Bacillati; phylum Actinomycetota; class Actinomycetes; order Kineosporiales; family Kineosporiaceae; genus Kineococcus; species Kineococcus rugosus. The sequence goes on from NZ_JBJLSJ010000007.1 coordinate 79,939, forward strand.
AGGGACCGACCGGCAGGTGCGGGGCCGGCTGCTGGCGGTCCTGCGGGAGTCCCCCGACCCGGTCACCGCCGGGGACCTCGCCGCCTGCTGGGCCGACGCCGCCCAGCGGGCCCGGTGCCTGGACGGGCTGGTGGCCGACGGCCTCGTCGAGCCCCTCGACGACGGCCGCTTCCGCCTCCCCCGCTCCTGACCGCTCCCCCGGCGAGCGGGGTCAGTCGTCGTGGCCGCGGCGCAGGCGCTTGGTCTGCCCGCGCCGGCTCTTGGCCTCCAGCCGGCGGCGCTGGGACCCCTTCGTGGGCCGCGTCGCGCGCCGGGCCGCGGGACCGGGCGCGAAGGCCTCGCCGAGCAGCACCCGCAGCCGCTCCGCGGCGGCGGCGCGGTTGCGCAGCTGCGCGCGGTGCTCGGAGGCCACGACCGTGACGACCCCGTCCACGAGCCGCCCGCGCAGCCGCTCCAGCGCCCGGGCCCGCAGGTCCTCCGGGACCGACGGCGAGCGCGCCAGGTCGAAGGACAGCTCGACCCGGGAGTCCGTGGTGTTGACGCCCTGGCCCCCGGGACCGCCGGAGCGCGAGAAGCGCTCGCGCAGCTCGGCCTCCGGGATGCTCACCCGGCGGTTGACGAGGAGGTCCACCACGCTCCCTGGACGGCTCTCGGACGGTTCTCGCGCGACGGCGCCGGCGGGGCCGTCGCCGGGGTCAGCGGCAGCTCAGAGGTGGCGCAGGACCTCTTCGAGCACGTCGGCGGGTCCACCCTGCACCCGGACCCGGAACCCGCGCTCGTCGGGGCCGAGGTCCTCGAGGGTGTCGAGCTGGCTGCGCAGCAGCGAGGCGGGCATGTAGTGCCCCTCGCGGTGGGCCAGGCGGTCCTCGAGCACCTCGTCGGGGACCTGCAGCTCGCAGAAGACCACCGACGGGTTGGGGCCGGCCAGCAGGTCGCGGTAGACGCGCTTGAGCGCGGAGCAGGTCACGACGACCGACTCCCCCGCGGCGGCGCGCTCGCCGATCCAGTCCGCGATGGACCGCAGCCACGGCCAGCGGTCCTCGTCGGTCAGGGGGTGCCCCGAGCGCATCTTCTCGACGTTGGCCTGGGAGTGGAACTCGTCGCCCTCGGCGAACGTCCAGCCCCTGGCCCGGGCGAGGTCCGTGGCGAGCGTGGTCTTCCCGCTGCCCGAGACCCCCATGACGATGACCGACGTGGTCACGACGCACCTCCTGCGATCCTGAGCATCCGGCTGTTGCCCAACGTGTTCGGTTTGACGCGGGCCAGGTCGAGGAACTCCGCGACCCCCTCGTCGTGGCTGCGGAGCATCTCGGCGTAGACGTCGGGCTCGACGGGCGTGCCCTCGATCTCGGTGAACCCGTGCCGCTCGAAGAAGGCCTTCTCGAACGTCAGGCAGAACAGCCGGGTGACGCCGAGGTCGTCGGCCCTGCGCAGCAGGGCCGACAGGATGAGGTGACCGGCGCCGCTGCCCCGCACGGATGGGTCCACGGCGAGGGTGCGGACCTCGGCGAGGTCCTCCCACAGGACGTGCAGGGCGCCGCAGCCGACGACGCGGCCGTCGGCCTCGGCGACGACGAACTCCTGGACGGCCTCGTAGAGGGTGATGAGCTCCTTGCCCAGCAGGATCCGCTGCCGCGCGTACTCCTCCACGAGGCTCCGGACGGCGCGGACGTCGCCCGTGCGGGCGGGTCGGACCACGACGTCCGGGCGGGTGGCGGCGCTGGGCATCCCCCGATCCTTCCAGACGCCCCCCGGGACGCACGACGGCCCGGCACCCCTGCGGGGTGCCGGGCCGTCGTGGGTGGTGCGGGATCAGTCCTCGGCGGTCTTGGTGAACGAGACCGGCTCGGGGACGTCCTCCTTCGAGGTGCCCTCGAAGGTGAACTTCGCGTCCTTGCCCTCGCCCTCGACGTCGACCGAGACGATCTGGCCGGCGCGCAGCTCGCCGAACAGGATCTTCTCGGACAGGACGTCCTCGATGTCGCGCTGGATGGTGCGGCGCAGCGGGCGGGCGCCCAGGACCGGGTCGTACCCCTTGGTCGCGAGGAGGACCTTCGCGGGCGGGGTGAGCTCGATGCCCATGTCCTTGTCCTTGAGGCGGTCGTCGACCCGCTTGATGAACAGGTCGACGATCTGGACGATCTCCTCCTGCGTCAGCTGCGGGAACACGACGATGTCGTCGACGCGGTTGAGGAACTCGGGCCGGAAGTGCTGCTTGAGCTCCTCGTTGACCTTCGACTTCATCCGCTCGTAGTTCGTCAGCTGGCTCTGCGAGCCGGCCGCGAACCCGGTGCCGACGCCCTTGGAGATGTCCCGGGTGCCGAGGTTCGTGGTCATGATGATCACGGTGTTCTTGAAGTCGACCATGCGGCCCTGGGAGTCGGTCAGGCGACCGTCCTCCAGGATCTGCAGGAGCGAGTTGAAGATGTCCGGGTGGGCCTTCTCGACCTCGTCGAACAGGACGACCGAGAACGGCTTGCGGCGCACCTTCTCGGTGAGCTGGCCGCCCTCCTCGTACCCGACGTAGCCGGGGGGCGAGCCGAACAGCCGCGAGACGGTGTGCTTCTCGGAGAACTCGCTCATGTCGAGCTGGATGAGCGCGTCCTCCTCGCCGAAGAGGAACTCCGCGAGCGCCTTGGCGAGCTCGGTCTTCCCGACGCCGGTGGGGCCGGCGAAGATGAACGACCCGCCGGGGCGCTTGGGGTCCTTCAGACCCGCACGGGTGCGCCGGATGGCCTGCGACAGCGCCTTGATGGCGTCGTTCTGGCCGATGACGCGCTTGTGCAGCTCGCCTTCCATGTTGAGCAGCCGCGAGGACTCCTCCTCGGTCAGCCGGACGACGGGGATGCCCGTGGCGGTCGCGAGGACCTCCGCGATCAGCTCCTCGTCGACCTCGGCGACGACGTCCATGTCACCGGACTTCCACTGCTTCTCGCGCTCGCCCTTCTGCGCGAGGAGCTTCTTCTCCTTGTCGCGCAGCGAGGCCGCCTTCTCGAAGTCCTGCGCGTCGATCGCGCTCTCCTTCTCGCGGCGGACGTCGGCGATGCGCTCGTCGAACTCGCGCAGGTCCGGCGGTGCGGTCATGCGGCGGATGCGCAGTCGCGCGCCCGCCTCGTCGATGAGGTCGATCGCCTTGTCCGGCAGGTACCGGTCGTTGACGTAGCGGTCGGCCAGCGTCGCGGCGGCCACCAGCGCGGCGTCGGTGATGGAGACGCGGTGGTGCGCCTCGTACCGGTCGCGCAGGCCCTTGAGGATCTCGATGGCGTGCGCCAGCGTCGGCTCGGGGACCTGGATCGGCTGGAAGCGCCGCTCGAGGGCGGGGTCCTTCTCGATGTGCTTGCGGTACTCGTCCAGCGTCGTCGCGCCGATGGTCTGGAGCTCGCCGCGGGCCAGCATCGGCTTGAGGATGCTGGCGGCGTCGATGGCGCCCTCGGCGGCACCGGCCCCGACGAGGGTGTGGATCTCGTCGATGAACAGGATGATGTCGCCGCGGGTGCGGATCTCCTTGAGGACCTTGCGCAGCCGCTCCTCGAAGTCACCGCGGTAGCGGGACCCGGCGACGAGGGCGCCGAGGTCGAGGGTGTAGATCTGCTTGTCCTTCAGCGTCTCCGGCACCTCGCCGCGCACGACGGCCTGGGCCAGGCCCTCCACGACGGCGGTCTTGCCGACGCCCGGCTCCCCGATGAGGATCGGGTTGTTCTTGGTGCGGCGGGACAGGACCTGCATGACGCGCTCGATCTGCGGGTCGCGGCCGATGACCGGGTCCAGCTTGCCCTCGCGGGCGGCCTGGGTCAGGTTGCGGCCGAACTGGTCGAGGACCAGCGAGCCGGAGGGGGTGCCCTCCTGGGGGCCACCGGCCGTCGCGGGCTCCTTGCCCTGGTAGCCGGACAGCAGCTGGATGACCTGCTGACGCACCCGGTTGAGGTCGGCGCCGAGCTTGACGAGCACCTGGGCGGCGACGCCCTCGCCCTCGCGGATGAGGCCGAGCAGGATGTGCTCGGTCCCGATGTAGTTGTGTCCGAGCTGCAGCGCCTCGCGCAGCGACAGCTCGAGGACCTTCTTCGCGCGGGGGGTGAAGGGGATGTGCCCGGACGGGGCCTGCTGACCCTGACCGATGATCTCCTGGACCTGCTCGCGGACCGCGTCCAAGGAGATGCCCAGCGACTCGAGGGCCTTGGCCGCGACGCCCTCGCCCTCGTGGATCAGGCCGAGCAGGATGTGCTCGGTCCCGATGTAGTTGTGGTTGAGCATCCGGGCCTCTTCCTGGGCCAGGACGACGACCCGTCGGGCGCGGTCGGTGAACCTCTCGAACATGCGGCGCTCCTCGCGGGTGGTCGGGTCCGGAGTGCTCGGGGGGTCATCCCCCGACCGGACCATTCCGATGCTAGTCCCGAGCTCTGACACTCTCACTCCCATCGGCGTCCCCACCGTGGTCGTGAGCCCGTCGTGGCCCGGTTGTCCTGACCAACCTGCGCCTCCGGCGTGGTGTTCCGCCACTTCGTTCGCCGTCGGCGCAACGACCCGGCCCCGGCCGGCCGGGCCCGATTAGCCCAGCGGGGCCGGGGCGGGCGGGCCGACGCAGCGGGCCGAGGGCCGGGTGGTCCGCGGGTCGCGGGCCTGCTCGAGCACGTGGGCCGTCCAGCCGATCACCCGGCTGGTGGCGAAGGTGGGGGTGAACAGCGACGGGTCGAGCCCGCACTGCGCCACGACGACCCCCGCGCAGTGCTCGACGTCGGCGTGCAGCGCCCGGCCGGGCTCGAGCTCGGCCAGCGTCTCGACGGCCCGCTCCTCGACCGCCCCGGCGAGCTCGGCCAGCGGCCCGCCCAGCTCCGGCGCCGTCTCGCGCAGCAGCACCGACCGCGGGTCGGCAGTCCGGTGGACGGCGTGCCCGAAGCCCGTGACCCGCCCGCCGGCGGCCGGCTGGACCCGCACCCACGCCGGGGCGCGCCCGGGTGAGCCGATCTCCTCCAGCGCCGCCAGCGCCCGGTCGGGGGCCCTCGTCGCCGCGGACGTCACCGAGCCCGGTGGTCGCGACGGCCACGCCCCGCAGGCCCGCAGGGACCGGCGCACCGGTCGTGGTGCCGGTCGTGGTGCCGGTCGTGGCGCCGGTCGTGGCGCCGGTCGTGGCGTCAGCCGTGCCCCGAGCGTCGGCGGGTCGACGGGGCCGGTCGACGTCGATCGGATCCACCGTGGACGAGACCACGACCGCCGAGGCCGCGCACCGGCTGGGGGTGAAGCGGCAGACCCCGTACGCGTACGTGAGCCGGGGCCTGCTGACCGCGCGCCGGACCCCGCGCGGCAGCCTGTTCGGCGCCGCCGAGCTCGCGGCGCTCGCGGGGGCGGGCGCCGCCGGGCCCGCTGCGGCAGGAGGGAGGGCTGACGGCGGTGGTCGCCGGGGTCGTCGCGGCGCTGCCGGCGGGCACCGGGCCGGCGGCGCGACTGCGGGTGGCGGCCGCGGCGGCGGGAGCGGTCGCCCCGGCCTCGCCGGAGGCGGACCCCGAGCCGCTGCCGGCCGCGGTGCTGGGGACCGGTGCGGGCGGGGGCACGGTCGCCGACGCGGTCGCGGCGCCGGTGGCGGCCAGCGCGCGGGCGCCGCTGCCGTCGGTGCTGTCAGTGCTGTCGGCGGCGCTGGGGGCCGCGGACGGCCCGCTGCACGCCCGCGCGAGCCGGGCGGCGCACCGGTTCCTGGAGCGGGCGCGGCACGACGGGCCGGTGCGGGCGGTGGCCGAGCAGCTGCGGACCGGGGTGGCGCCGCCGGGGTTCGGGCACGTGGTGCGCCCGGCGGTGGACCCGCGCGCGGAGGAGCTGCTGGACCGGCTGCCGGCGGGGCCTGTCGCGGACGTCGTGCCGGGGCTGCTGGAGCAGGTGGTCCGCGCGCACGGGCCGGCGGCCTTCCCGAACGTGGACCTGGGGCTGGCGCACGCGTTGGAGGAGCACCGCGCCCCCGGGCTCCGGTTCAGGGTGAGGGGACTTCACGGAGCGTAATGTTTCTAGAACATCGGCGTAGCATCGCCGGATGGCCCCCGCGAGCATCAAGGAGGTTGCCGCCCGGGCCGGCGTCTCCATCGGGACGGTCAGCAACGTCCTCAACCGGCCCGAGACCGTCTCGGCCGTCAACCGCGTCAAGGTCCGGCAGGCCATCGACGACCTCGGCTACGTGCGCAACGAGTCGGCCCGGCAGCTGCGGGTCGGGCGCAGCCGGTTCCTGGCCCTGGTGGTCCTCGACATCGCCGACCCGTTCTTCACCGGGCTGGCCCGCGGCGCCGAGGAGACCGCCGAGGCCGGCGGCCGCACCCTCCTGCTGTGCAGCAGCGCCGAGGACCTCGCCCGCGAGCGGCGCCACCTGCAGACCCTGCGCCAGCAACGGGTCGCCGGGATCGTCCTGTCCCCCGTCGACACCTCCGCCGAGCGCCTCGCCGAACTGCGCTCCCTCGACGTCCCGCTGGTCCTGCTCGACCACCCCGTCCCCGACGGCAGCACCGCGTCCGTCTCCGTCGACGACGTCGCCGGCGGCCACCTCGCGGTGACCCACCTCCTCGCCGCCGGCCACCGGCGCATCGCCGTGGTCGGCGGGCCGCGCGGTTCCCTGGCGCTCGACCGGCGGTTCACCGGCGCCCGCCGCGCCGTCGCCGACGCCGGGCTGCCCGGGGGCACCCTCGTCGAGGTCGAGGTCGCGGCCATGCACCTCGGCGACGGCCGCGCCGTCGGCGCCGCCCTGGCCTCCCGGACCGGCCCCGACCGCCCGACCGCGGTGTTCTGCCTCAGCGACCTGCTGGCCCTCGGCGTCCTGCAGGAGGTCGTCCACCGGGGCCTGGCGGTCCCCGGCGACCTCGCGATCGTCGGCTACGACGACATCGACTTCGCCGCCGCCGCGACCGTCCCGCTCACCTCGGTCCGCCAGCCGACGCACCGGCTGGGCCGCTCGGCGGTCCAGCTGCTGCTGGACGCCGAACGCCCCGGGAACGGCGAGGACCTGCCGGTCGTCCCGCACGACCGGCAGGTCCTCCACGTGCCCGAACTCGTCGTCCGGGCCTCCTCGGGCTGAGGCTCAGACGTCGCGGGACTTCAGCGCGAGCGCCGCCAGACCGAGCAGGACGGCCACCCACGCGGCGAAGACGAGGATGCCGGTGCCCGCGCTGAGGTACCCCTCGACGGGCGTGACCAGGGCGGCGTTCTGGGGCGTGTTGCTGAACCAGAACTCCTGGATCTTGTCGCCCTGCCAGCTGTCCGGGATCGGCATGAGCAGCAGCGGCACCACGAAGATCGACGCGATGACCGTGCAGATCGCCCCCGCGGGGTTGCGCAGCAGCGCACCGACGGCCAGACCGGCCAGGGCCACCCCGACCAGGACCGCGACGTTGCCGAGCAGCGCCACCAGCACCCCGTCGTCCCCCAGGGAGGTCCCCAGGTCGCGGGTGTTCAGCACCGCCTGCCCCAGCAGGAAGGCCAGCAGGACCGCGACCCCCGTGACGACGGCGACGTTCACCGCCAGGACCAGGGCCTTGGCCGCCAGGATCCCCAGCCGGTTCGGGGCGGTCACGAAGGAGGTGCGGATCATGCCGGTGGAGAACTCACCGGCGATGACGATGACGCCGACCGCCGCGACGACCAGGGTGCCCATCTGGGAACCGGTCATGCTGGCCCCGAACCCGTCGATGCCCTGCGCCGCCATCGCCTGCGCGCCGTCGGCGTCGGCCAGGGCGGCGCGGGTCGCGAACGACGTCAGCACGCCGATCCCGACGATCGCGACGAACGCGGCGATCATCGTCACCACCACGGAACGGACGCTCCAGAACTTGATCCACTCCGAGCGGACCAGGCCGCCGAAGGTCACCCGCCGCTCGGTCGGGCGGTACTGCTGGACCTCGATCGTCGCCGCGCTCATCGCGCGACCTCCTCTCGCACGGGGGAACCGGGGACGGTGGGGACGGACGGGGGCAGGACCACGGCGGGTTCGCCGGGCCCGCCGGCCGAACCGTGGGCCTGGTACTCGACGGCGTTCGCGGTGAGTTCCATGAAGGCCTCCTCCAGGGACGCCTTGACGGTGGTGAGCTCGTGCAGCGCCACGCCGCGGCGGGCCGCCGCGTCGCCGATGCGCTCGGCGGACAGGCCGCGGACGTCGAAGGTGCCGTCGTCCATGGGCGCCAGCGACCCGCCCTCGGCCCGCACCAGCTCCCGCAGCTCCTCGACCTGCGGGGACCGGACGGTCACCCCGCGCGGCTGCACGCGGTCGACGAACGCCTTCACGCTCTCGTCGGCGATGAGCCGGCCCTTGCCGATGACGACCAGGTGCTCGGCGGTCAGCGCCATCTCGCTCATGAGGTGGGAGGAGACGAACACCGCGCGGCCCTGCCGGGCCAGCTCCTTCATGAGGTTGCGGATCCACAGGATCCCGTCGGGGTCCAGGCCGTTGACGGGTTCGTCGAACATCACCGTGGAGGGGTCGCCGAGCAGCGCCGAGGCGATCCCCAGCCGCTGCCCCATGCCCAGGGAGAACCCGCCGGCCCGCTTGCGGGCGACCTCGCGCAGCCCCACGAGGTCGATGACCTCGTCCACCCGGGAGTTCGGGACGCCCGCCGTGGCGGCCATCGCCTGCAGGTGCTTGTAGGCCGACCGGCCCGTGTGGACGGCCTTGGCGTCCAGCAGGGCCCCCACCGAGGACAGCGGCGCGCGGTGCGCCGAGAACGGCCGCCCGTCCACGAGCACCCGCCCGGCCGTCGGCCGGTCGAGCCCGACGATCATGCGCATGGTCGTCGACTTGCCGGACCCGTTGGGCCCGAGGAACCCGGTGACGATCCCCGGGCGAACGGTGAAGCTGAGGTCGTGCACGGCCACCTTCTTGCCGTAGACCTTGCGCAGGCCGACCGCCTCGATCATGGGGGGTGCCCTTCTGGAGTGGTGGGAGCGCTGGGACGGACGTCCAGCGGAACGACTCGATCCTCACGCCCCGTGACCGGCGGCCACATCACCCTTTGGGCGCACGCCCCGTCCGGCGGAGGGATGGTCCCCCGGCGCCGCGCCCCACCGCCGGACCGACCCCGCACGACGACGAAGGGCCCGGCCGCCGGTGGCGGTCGGGCCCTTCGTCGTGCTGCGCGCGGTGGGCGGTCAGTGCGCTGCGTCGTACGCCTGGAGGATCTCGGCGGAGATCCGGCCGCGGTCGGAGACCGTGTAGCCGTTCTCGCGGGCCCAGGTGCGGACCTCGCCGGTGTCGCGCTCGGGGGCGTCCGAGGCGCTCTTGGCGGACGGCCGGCTCGCGCCGGAGGAGGCGCGGCGGGTGCTGCTGGAGCGGCCGCCGACCTTGCGGGCGTGCCCCACCCACGGGGCGAAGGCGTCGCGCAGCGCGGCGGCGTGCTCGTCGGACAGGTCGATCTCGTAGTTGACCCCGTCGAGGGAGAAGGTCACCGTCTCGGAGGCCTCACTGGCGTCGATGTCGTCGACGAGCAGGACCTGGACCTTCTGCGCCATGCTGGGCACCCTTTCCGAACAATGTGGACGGCCGGCCGCTAGGTGCGTCGGCACGTTCACTCTGTCGCATTGACGCAGGAAAGGTCAAATCACCACGAAAAGGTATTCCGCGTGTCGCGCTCAGGAAGTCCCGTCCGCCTCGGACCTTTCGGCGGTGGACCGCCCCGGGGTGGCCCGCTCAGCGCGGGCGCGCTTGGCCGCGGCCCGTTCCCGGCGATCGGCGTGCAGGATCGAACGCATCAACAACACGAAGAGGACGGCCAGGCCCGCGGAGGGCAGCAGCGCGGCGACGTATTCCACCCGTCCAGGGTACGTCGCCGGCCGCTGCCTCCCCGAGCGCGCCGTCAGCGGGGCTTGACCAGCGGGAACGTGATGGTCTCGCGGATCCCGAGGCCGGTCAGGGCCATCAGGAGGCGGTCGATGCCCATCCCCATGCCGCCCGTGGGGGGCATTCCGTGCTCCTGGGCCCGCAGGAAGTCCTCGTCGATGCGCATGGCCTCGTCGTCGCCGAGCGCGGCCAGCTTCGCCTGTTCCACGAAACGCTGGCGCTGGACGACCGGGTCCACCAGTTCGGAGTACCCGGTGGCGAGCTCGAATCCGTGGACGTACAGGTCCCACTTCTCCACGACGCCCGGGATCGAACGGTGACCGCGCACCAGCGGGGACGTCTCCACCGGGAAGTCGCGCACGAACGTCGGCGATTCCAGGGAATCACCGAGCTGGTGCTCCCAGAGTTCTTCGACGAGCTTCCCGGCCGTCCAGCGCGCTTCGTCGACGCTGATCCCGAGCTTCTTCGCCCATTCCAGCAGGCGTTCGCGCGGGGTTTCCGGGGTGATCTCCTCACCGAGGGACTCCGACAGCGACGGGTACATGGAGATGGACCGCCACTGCCCGCCGAGGTCGTACTCGGTGCCGTCGGCCCAGGTGACGACGTGCGACCCGTAGGCCGCCATCGCCGCCTCCTGGACGATCGTGCGCGTCAGGTCGGCGATCGTGTCGTAGTCGCCCCAGGCCTCGTACGCCTCGAGCATCGCGAACTCCGGCGAGTGGGTGGAGTCCGCGCCCTCGTTCCGGAAGTTGCGGTTGATCTCGAAGACGCGCTCGATCCCGCCCACCACGAGCCGCTTGAGGAACAGTTCCGGGGCGATGCGCAGGTACAGGTCCGTGTCGAACGCGTTCGAACGGGTGACGAACGGGCGCGCGCTGGCCCCGCCGTGCAGCGTCTGCAGCATCGGGGTCTCGACCTCGAGGAACCCGCGGTCCTCCAGGGTGCGGCGGACCGAGCGCACGACCTGCGAGCGCGCCCGCACGTTCTCGCGGGCCGCCTCGCGCACGATGAGGTCGACGTAGCGCTGCCGGACGCGGGTCTCCTCGGACAGCTCCTTGTGCAGGACCGGCAACGGCCGCAACGCCTTCGACGCCATCCGCCACCCGTCGGCGAGCACCGACAGTTCCCCGCGCTTGGAGGAGACGACCGTGCCGTGGACGAACACGACGTCGCCGAGGTCGACGTCGGCCTTCCAGCCGGCCAGGGCGTCCTCGCCCACCCCGTCGCGCGAGACCATCGCCTGCAGCCGGGTGCCGTCGCCCTCCTGGAGGGTGGCGAACACCAGTTTCCCGGTGCCGCGCAGGAACACGACGCGGCCGGTGACGCCGACCTCGTCGGTCGTCTCCTCCCCCGCCTGCAGGTGCGCGTACTTCGCCCGCAGGTCCGCGAGCGAGGTCGTGCGCGGGACGGAGACCGGGTACGCCTCCCCCCCGGCGGCCAGGATGCGGTCGCGCTTCTCGCGGCGGACCCGCACCTGCTCGGGCAGGTCCTCGAACTCGTCCTCGGGCTGGTCGGGCGTCTGTTCACTCACCCGGTCAAGGTTAGTGGCGCTCAGTCGGCCGGTCGCCCGACGACGAGGGGCAGGTTGTCGATGAGGCGGGTGGACCCGACCTTCGCGGCGACCGCGAGCAGCGCCTCCCCGCGGTAGTGCTCGCGCACGTCGGCGAGGTCGTGGGGGTCGACGAGCGCGAGGTAGTCCACCCGGGCGGCCGGTTCGGCGACCAGGACGTCGCGGGCGGCGCGGCGCACCGCGGACGGCCCCTCGGCCGAGGCGGCCTCCCCGGCGCGCAGGGCGCGCTGCAGGACGAGCGCGACCTCCCGGTCGAACGGCGTCAGGTACCGGTTGCGGCTCGACATCGCCAGCCCGTCGGCCTCGCGGACCGTCGGGACCGCCACGACCTCCACGCCCAGGTCGAGGTCGCGGACCATCCGGCGCACCAGCAGCAGCTGCTGGGCGTCCTTCTGCCCGAAGAACGCCAGGTCGGCGCGGGTGAGGTGGAGCAGCTTGGAGACGACGGTGAGGACGCCGTCGAAGTGCCCGGGGCGGCTGGCCCCCTCCAGGACCTCCCCCAGCGGACCCGCGGCGACCCGCACGCCCGGGTCGCCGTCGGGGTACACGACGTCGGGGCCGGGGGCGAACACGACGTCCGCACCACCGGCGGCGGCCAGCACCAGGTCCTCGTCGAGGGTCCGCGGGTACCGGGCGAGGTCCTCGCCCGGCCCGAACTGCAGCGGGTTCAGGAAGATCGTGACGAGCACGGACCGGGCGCGGCGGCGGGCCTCGCGGATGAGCTCGGCGTGCCCGGCGTGCAGCGCGCCCATCGTCATGACGACGGCGACCGGGCCCTGCAGCCGCGCGCGGGCGGCGGCCAGCTCGGCGCGGGTGCGGGCCACGGTCAGGGACGAGGGGGGCAGGCTCACGGTTCTCCCGGGGTCAGGGCGGCGCGGACGGCGTCCGCGGCGGTGGCGGTCAGGCGGCCCGCGGCCTGCGCGCGGTCGGCGGCGACCTCGGCCAGCAGGGCGTAGGTGCGGGCGGTGGGCGGGTCCAGGACCCGCAGGTGGGTGGCGACCGTCCCGGCGTCCCCGCGCGCGACGGGCCCGGTCAGCGCCGCGTCGCCGGAGCGCAGCGCGTTGTCCAGCGCGGCCTGCAGCAGCGGGCGCAGCACGCGCTCGGCGTCGTCGCCCACGGCGGCGCGCGCGGCGTCGAGGGCCTGGGCCACCAGCGTCACGAGGTGGTTCGAGCCGTGGGCGAGGGCTGCGTGGTAGAGCGGGCGGTCGGCGTCGGCGACGGGGACGGGCGTGGCGCCCCACTCGCGCACGAGCGCGTCGGCGACGGGGATCAGGACCGCGGGGGCGGTGACGGCCACCGCCGCGCCGAGCAGCCGCTGCAGGTCCAGCGAGGTGCCGGTGAAGGTCATCGCGGGGTGCAGGGCCAGCGGCAGCGCGCCCCGCCCGGCGGCGGGGTCCAGGACGCCCAGGCCGTGCCGGCCGCAGGTGTGCACGACGAGCTGGCCGGCCCGCACGTGCGGGGCGAGGTCGGCGACCAGCGGCCCGAGGACGTCGTCGGGGACGGCGAGGAGCACCAGGTCGGCCGCGAAGGCGTCGGCCGGCGCGATCCACGGGACGTCGGGCAGCACCGCCTCGACCCGATCGGCGGCCTGCCGCGTGCGGGCCGCGACGCCGGTGATGCGGTGCCCGGCGGCGCGCAGCGCGGCCCCGAGGACGGGGCCGACGCGACCGGCTCCGACGACCGCGACGTCGAGCCTGCCCGCTGGTTCCACGGGCCGAACCCTAACCCGGGACGCGCGACGGCCCCGGGTCGGGGACCCGGGGCCGTCGGTGCGCGCGGTGGATCAGCGCGCCAGGAGCGCGGCCTGCTCGGCGCGCAGGGCGTCGATGAGGCGCCCCTGGGGCAGGACCACGTCGTCGTAGGTGAGGACCTGGTCCTTGGCGACGTCGCGCTTGAGGACGCAGCCCTCGGCGACGCCCATCGGCAGCAGGTTCTGCGCCTTCGTGGCCGCGTACGTCTCGGCCACGCCGTAGGAGTCGTAGCCGCCGAGGCGGTCGATCTCCTTGCCGGCCTTCAGGTCGGTCTTGGCCGTGGTGACGACCTCGACCTTGACCTCGTCACCGGGCACGATCGCGGCGTCGGCGAACAGCACCGCGCGGGCCACCGTGAGGGGCACCTCGAAGTGGCACAGGTGGTACGGCGTGTAGAACGAGTACAGCGGCCCGGTGCCGAGCTTGTACAGGTTCAGGTAGTGCTGCTGCTTGGGGTCGTCGTGCGTGCCGAGGACGTAGACGCCCGGGCCCGGCTTGGACCCGACGACGTAGTCCACGACGCCGCCGAGCTCCTTGAGCTGGTCCACGTCGTAGTGCGTGGTCAGCTCGTCGACGTGCCCGCGGTGGTCGGCGCCGCGCATGCCGCGCTTCTCGACCGAGAAACCCGCCGCGTTGGCGACGAGGGCCTGCTCGAACGACACCTTGGTGCCGTCGGCGAAGCTCGTCACCATGTAGGGGTCCTGCCCCCACTGCTTGGCGAAACCCTCCTGAGTGGTGGGGTTGCGGTACTCGTCCTGCAGGCCCTTGATGTTCCCCGAGACCAGCGGCGTGACGCCGATGGACCGCACGAAGCGGATGAGGTTCATCTGCACGCCGGGCTGGTCGCCGTCGCAGCCGGTGTAGACGACACCGGCCTTCTCGGCGCGGGTGCGCAGCGCGAGGCCGGCGGTCCCGTCGACCTCGGCGTTGAGCAGGACGATGTGCTTGCCCTGCTCGATGGCCCGGACGACGACGTGCGCGCCGTACTCGGTGTTGCCGGTCGCCTCGACGACCGCCTCGACCTGACCGGCGTCGACGACGGCCTCGTACGACCCCGACACGACGGGCTTGCCCTGGGCGATGGCCCGGTCGACCGCCGCGGCGTCGTCGGCCTCGACCACGCCGGTGACCCCGGCCTGCTCGTAGGCGTCGCGCGCCTTGGAGACGGTGCGGTTGGCGATGGCGACGAGCTCCATGCCCGGCACGGAGTTCACGACCTGGTTGACGAACCCGCGGCCCATGAAGCCCGCGCCGACGAGGGCGACCCGGATGGGCCGCCCCTCGGCCTGGCGCTGCTGGAGCGCCCTGTCGACGATGATCAAGACAGGTCAGCCCCGTCCGCCAGCAGCGTCCAGCTCGCGTCCTTCTCGCTGATGACGGCCACGTCGCGGGCCCACGGCAGGGCCAGCTCGGGGTCGTCCCAGCGCAGGCCGCGCTCGGTGCCCGGGGTGTAGCTCTGGGACACCTGGTAGACGACCTCGGCGCCGTCGGTCAGCGTCAGGTAGCCGTGCGCGAAGTACTCCGGCACGTACAGCGCCTTGCGGTTCTCGGCGGTCAGCTCCACCGCGACGTGCTGGAACCGCGTGGGCGACCCCGGGCGCAGGTCGACGATGATGTCCTGGATGGCGCCGGCGGTGCAGCGGACCAGCTTCGCCTCGGGCGCGGGGTCGATCTGCGTGTGCATGCCGCGCAGCGTCCCGGCCTTGTGGTTGTAGGACAGGTTGCACTGCTCGACGGCCGGGTTCAGGCCGGCGGCGAGGAACTCCTCGCGGCAGAACGAGCGGGCGAAGAACCCGCGGTCGTCGGCGCGCTCCTCGAGCTCGACGATCGCGACGCCCTCGATGTGGGTGGTCTGGATCTTCACTTGGTGATCCCCGAGGTCGGCTGGACCTTCCAGAACAGCTCCTTGTCGAGCTGCTCGGTCCGGATGAGGTGCTCGAGCTGCTTGAGCCGGGTGTGGCCCTTGCCCTTGAAGGTGGCCTCGTCCAGGTCGATCGCCTTGAAGACGTCCACGAGCTGCTGGGCGCCCTTGTCGGCGTTCCAGTCGCAGCGGAACCCCTCGAGGGTCGAGTGGATCTTGTCGAAGTTCACCTTGTACGAGCGGTTGTCGCCGTTGCTCTCGCCGAAGGTGATCTCGGCCTCGGGCAGCGCGCGGCCGACGGCCTCGGCGATCTCGCGGACGCGGTAGACCTGCTCGGAGTCACCCACGTTGAAGATCTGGTTGTGGATGGCCTCGCGCGGGGCGTCGAGGACGGCGCGGATCGACTTGGCGATGTCCAGGCCGTGGACCAGCGGGCGCCAGGGCGACCCGTCGGAGGTCATGGCGATCTTGCCGGTCGTGTAGGCCAGGCCGGCGAGGTTGTTCAGGACGATGTCGAACCGCTGGCGCGGCGAGGCGCCGTAGGCGGTCGCGTTGCGCATGAACACCGGCGAGAAGTCGTCGTCGGCGAGCGGGGCGACGTCGCGCTCGACGAGCGCCTTGCACTCGGCGTAGGCGGTCTGCGGGTTCACGGCCGACGTCTCGTCGACGGTGTCCTCGGCCACGCCGTAGACCGAGCAGCTCGACATGTAGACGAAGCGGGAGACACCCGCGGCCTTGGCGGTCTCGGCGAGGCGGACCGAACCCTTGTGGTTCACCACGTAGGTGACGTCCGGGATGAGCTCACCGAGCGGGTCGTTGGACAGCTCGGCCATGTGCACGACGGCGTCGGCCCCGGCGAGGTCCTCGACGGTGACGTGGCGGATGTCCTTGGCGAGCGTCTCGACCGAGGCCGTGACGCCGTTGTAGAGCCAGCCCTGCTTGTAGTAGCCGGTGTCGATGCCCAGCACCGAGTGGCCGGACTCCAGCAGGGTCGGGGCGAGCAGGGCGCCGAGGTAGCCCTCGGTGCCGGTGACGACGATCTTCATGGTGTTCCGGTCCCCCACCCTCAGTCTTCCCAGGTCTTCCACGGAGCCTTGCCGGCGTCCCAGAGCTTGTTGAACTCGGTCCACTCCCGGAAGGTGTCCATGCCCAGCCAGTAGCCCTCGTGCTGAGAGACGGTCAGCTGGCCGTCGCGCGCCACGGTCTGCAGCGGCTTCTGCTCGAGCATCATGTCGGGGTCGTCCTCGAGGTACTTGTCCGCGAACTCGCGGTCGAAGACGAAGAACCCGCCGTTGACCCAGCCGTCGGCCAGGGTCGGCTTCTCGTTGAACTCGGTGACGGTGTCACCGGTGACGTGCATCTCGCCGTAGCGCGAGCTCGGGTGCACCGCGGTGACGGTGGCCATGCGGCCGCCGGCGGCGTGGTCGCGCAGCGACTTGGCGATGTCGACGTCGCCGAGCCCGTCGCCGTAGGTGAGCAGGAACTTGTCGGCGGTCAGGTGCTGCGAGACGCGCTTGATGCGGGCCGCGGTCGCGGTGGTCAGGCCGGTCTCGACGAACGTGATGTCCCAGTCCTCCTGCACACCGTTGGTGTGGTAGGTCGGGGCGTCCTGGGAGGACAGGTTCAGCGTGAAGTCCCCGGCGTTGATCCGGTAGTCGAGGAAGTAGCGCTTGATGAGGTCGCTCTTGTAGCCCAGGCACAGGACGAACTTGCGGAAGCCGTAGGAGCTGTACAGCTTCATGATGTGCCACAGGATCGGGCGGCCCCCGATGTCGACCAGCGGCTTCGGCAGCTTCTCGCTGGCCTCCCGCAGCCGGGTGCCCATGCCACCGCAGAGGATGACGACGGGGATCTCGGAGACGGGCGTCCCGCCGGGAGCAACGGACTCGGTCATGTCTTCCCTCACTCGAACCTGGATCGGTCGGATCTCGTCGGCCCGGACGGGGAACCCCGGTCCGGCCACACGTGGGGGAACGCAGCACCCGTCGATGGACGGGCGAGATCTCCGGTGGCGGTTCGAACCCCCCACGAATCCGAGCCACCGGTTTCCCCGTCGAGGTGCTGCCGCGAATCTACTACAGCGGCACGAACACGGAGCGTGAGATTGCGCAGAGCGGGTGAAAACCAACCCGCTCTGCGGCAATCAACTACGTACAGAAGACAGCAGGTCACGCAACGGAGTCATCGCGGATTCCCACGAGAACGACCGGGCGACCTCGGCCGCCGCGGCGCCGAGCTCGGCGGCCTGCGCGGGGTCCTGGAACAGCTCGGCCAGCGCGGCCGCGAACTGCTCGGCCCCGTCGGCCACGCGGAGCACCGCGCGGTGCTCCTCCAGACCCTCCAGGCCGAGGGTCGTGGTGACGACGGCCCGGCCGCGCGAGAGGGCCTCCACGAGCTTGATCTTCGTCCCCCCGCCGGACAGCAGCGGCACGACGCACACGTCGGCGCGCTCGTAGAACGGGTCCACCGACGCGACGTCGGAGTGGAACTCGACACCACCGGGTTCCCCGGTGGCGCGCGGGTGCACGTTCGACAGCCCCCGCCCGACGGCCAGGAACCGCGCCGAGGGGACCTGCTCCAGCACCCGCGGCCAGACCTCGTCGAGGAACCAGCGCAGCGCGGCCTTGTTGGGGCCGTAGTCCGCGGCCCCGACGAACAGGGCCGTGCGGGTCGCCGGCGGGACGGTCGGGTCGTGGTCCACGCTCGTCACGCCGTTGGGCACGAAGGTGCTCGCGATGCCGCGTGCCGCCAGGACCTCCTGGTCGCGCCGGCTGCACGCGGTCACGTGCTCGGCGCGGGCGGCGACGGAGAACTCGAACCGGCGGAACCGCGCCACCTCGGGCGCCAGCAGCCGGGCCGCCAGCGGCTTCTCGTTCCGCAGCCGCCGGGCCACCAGGTCGGACTCGACGTTGTGCAGGTCGAGCACGTCGATGCGCACGCCGGCCGGGACGTTGACCGCCATCTGGGGGAAGTCGACGTGGACGACGTCGCGCTTGCGGACCCCCGCGGCGAGCAGGTCGTGGATCTGCCGGGAGTACCACTTCCCGGCGAACAGCGAGCCGGCCAGGACCGCGGCGGGCGTCGGCTTCGGGGCGGCGACCTCGTGCACCGTCACGTGCGGCGGCAGGACCTCGCGCCACCCCGGCCAGACGTCGAAACCGACGACGTGGACCTGGTCGAAGGACTGCGCGTACACGTCGATGACGGCCCGGACCCGCTGCCGCCCCCCGGAGTCGGTGCTCGCGGGCAGCTGCTTGGCGACGACCCAGGCCGTGCGGGGGGAGCTCACCTGATGCGCTTCTTCCAGGCTCCGGAGCGCGAGCGGCCGAGGGCCCGCGGGATCGACAGGGCGAAGATGACCGGCGGCATGCCGACGGCCTGGCCCAGGACGCGCAGCGGGGCCGCCGCCTTGCCCTGCAGCTTGTCGCCCTTGAGGTAGGCGGCCACCGAGACGGCCTCGCCGAGCAGGAACACCTGGCTGAAGCGGCTCTTCGGGCGGGCCAGGCACGCCGCGGTCAGCGCGAGCTGCGCGGCCGGGCCGAGCGTCGAGCGCCACCCCTTGTGCATGGCGAAGTGCACGAACTTGTCGTCGCCGGACAGGAACGAGCGGCGGAAGCCCCAGAACAGGCGCAGCTGACCGCTCATGATGCGGACGCGCCGCTCGAGCTGGTCGTTGCGGGGCGCGGAGTCCTCGACCGCGACGCACTCGGGCACGACGCCCACGTTCAGGCCGCGGCGGGCGAAGTCGAAGGCGAGGAACAGGTCGTCGTTCAGGACCGAGCCGGGGATGGGCCGGAACGACTCCCGGCGCAGGGCGACGGCCTCGCCGACGAGGGCGAGCGAGCCCCCGCGACCGGCCTCGGTCTGCTTGATCCAGTTCTCGTAGCGCCAGTACAGGCCCTCGTCGGCGGCGCCGGACTCCTTGCGCACGCCGGAGGCCAGGTGCAGGTCGGTGGCGACGCGGTCGACGAGCGCGCGCAGGCCCTCGCCCGGCACGAACGCGTTGGCGTCCAGCAGCACGACGATGTCGGCCTTCGAGTTCTGCACGCCGCGGTTGACGGCGGCGGCCTTGCCGGCGCGGGTGGGCGACCAGTCGACGCGGCAGCCGAGCTCCTCGGCCGCGGCGCGCGTCTTCTCGTCCTCGTCCACGACGATCGTGATGCGGTCCAGCGGAACGCCTTCGCCCAGCAGCTGCGGCACGGTCTCGGCGAGGATGCTCGCCTCGCCGAAGGCCGGGATGAGGACGTCGACGTCGTCCCACGTCCAGCCGGCCTCACCGGGCCGGGGGCGGGACGGGCTGCGCGGCGCGAGGCGCTCGCTGGCGAGCAGGTAGAGCGGGTACATGACGTGACCCGCGAAGGACATGACGGTGAGCGCGCTCACCGTCGGACTCGGACGACGCAGTTTCACGTGATGAACCCCCCAGACGACCGTGGGGTAACGGTGAAACCCGTCGGCCTGCCGGCCGCCGGACCCCCCTCACCGCCCCCGTGACCCCCCGCGCTGATCGCGGGGTGATCGCGGCATTCTTGCAAGGGCGGCAGGGGGTGAGCAACAAACCCTTTGCGTGTTCAACTGATCACAGAAAGTAGTTTCTTGCTCCCGAAGCCGTTGCGACCAGCGGATTGTGACGCCCTGTCGTCACTCATGAGCACCAAGTGATAACCCGAACGCCACACCGGTGCACCTTCGCGGCAACCACCCGTTCGCCGGGCGCCGTCACCCCCACGACCGGCCCCGGGGGGTCACACTGGACCCCGGCGTGGCCCCTCGGCCACGATCGAGTCGGCCACCCCCGGACCCCGCCACCGCGCACCGGTCCCGGGGTGAGCCGTCGGGGGAACGCTGGAAGGGGACGGGACGGTTGTGAGCGTGGACGTGACGAACACCACGGGCGGGGCACCGGCGGACGGGACGCCGCAGGACGGGACGAGCGCCGCGGCCGGGGACCGGGGAGCGCTGGCGCACGACGTCGAGCTGGTCCTGGTCAGCTACCGCAGCGCCCACCAGATCCGCGCCCTGCTCGCCGGGCTGCCCGCGGAGCTGCCCGTGGTCCTGGTCGACAACGCCTCCGACGTCGACGGCCTCTCGCAGCTGGCGCGGGAGCGGCCCCGCACCCGCTACCTCGACTCCGGCGGCGGGAAGGGCTTCGCCAAGGCCGCGAACATGGGGGCCCGGACCTCCACCCACGAGTTCGTCGTCTTCGGCAACCCCGACTCCCGGCCGACGGCCGAGCACCTCGAGGCCCTGGTCGCCGACGTCGCGCGCGACGCCGGGCTGGCCGCCTCCGCCGCCACGATGGCCGGGGTCGACGGCCGCGTCGAGCTCGGCGTGGGCGGCTGGGAACCCACCGCGGTGCGCGCCCTCGTGCACTCCACCGGGCTGCACAAGGTCTTCCCCCGGGCCGGGCTGTACGCCCGCCCCGAGCCCGGGGAGGCGCTGGAGGTCGACTGGACGACCGGCGCCTGCATGGCCGTCCGGCGCAGCACGTTCCTCGAGCTCGGCTGCTTCGACGAGGACTTCTACGTCTACAACGAGGACATGATGTTCGGCCGGACCGCCCGCGCCGCCGGGCTGCGCGAGCGGCTGCGCACCGACGTCGTCGTCCCGCACGCCGCGGGCGGCTCGGGGGCCCCGAACCTGGAGATGCTGCGGCTTCGCGGCGCCGCGATGCGCCGCTACCTGGCCCGGCACCACTCCGGGGCCACGGTCCGCGGGATCAGCTCCGTCCTGGCCCTCGGCTACGCCGTGCGGACGGTGCAGTGCCGGCTGCTGCGCCGGCAGGGCCGGGCGGACCAGCACTGGGCCTACGTCAAGGGGATCACCACCGGGCGCGCCTCGGTCGCCGGCCGGGTCGTCATGGAGCGCATCAAGTAGTCGCCCCCGCGGACGACGAGACCCTCCCCCGCCCGGGCTGCGCGCCCGGTCGGGGGAGGGTCTGGTCGTCCGTTCAGCTCACCTCAGCGGTGGCAGGGGCTCAGAAGAGCTCCTTGTACTTCGCCGCCGAGTTCGGCATGCGGGTACCGCCGTTGAGCAGCCAGCGCTTGTTGTCGATGTCGCAGTTGAACTGCACCTCGTAGATCAGCTGCCCGGCACCGGTCCCGGCGTTGGCCTTGAAGAAGTCGTACATGCCCTGGATGAAGGCGGGCGAGTCACCGTCGTCGGCGTTGCCGGACCACTCCGAGACCGACAGCGGCAGACCCTGGCTCCGGGCGAAGGCCAGGTGGGCGTTGATGCCCTTCGGCGCGCCGTACCCGTCCTTGTCCCACGACTGCTGCTGGAACTGGGCCAGCGTCGCCGCGTACGGCCAGTTGTTGTAGTAGTCGACCGACAGGACGTCGACGTACTGCTTGCCCGGGAAGAACTTCGTCCAGTCCATGCCCGCACCGTTCGTCTCCTTGTTCACGGAGAAGACGAGCTTGGCCTGCGGGAAGATCTGCTGCTGGAGGGCGCGGTAGCGCTTCCAGGACGCCATGAAGTCCTGGTGGTTGTTCTTGTTGACGCTCCAGGAGAACCAGTAGCCGTTCATCTCGTGGGCGAAGCGGATGTACATGGTGCCCTCGCGGCCGGCCCACAGCTGCTTCAGCTTGGTGAGCGAGGCGGCCCAGCGGGCGTCGAACTTGCCGCTGGCGGCCTGCGCCCAGGTCTCGCCGGAGTCGATGCCGCCGACGGCCATGTCCATCGAGCCGTTCCAGTTGCCGTACTCGGCGCCCTTCCACAGCGTGTAGAAGTTCGCGGAGTTGTCGGCGTTGCCGGCCCAGCTGGAGACGATGTCCAGGTTGCTGCCGCGCCAGGCGCCGAACCCGCCGTTGGCCGCACCGACGCCGGAGGAACCGGACATCCACGCGTGGCCGGAGACGTTCTTCGTCCCGGGCCGGGGGGTGGTCGGGGCGGTGGTCACCGGGGGCGTGGTGGGCGGCGCCGTGGTGGGCGGCGGGGTCGTCACGACGGGCGTGGAGTTGGTCGGGCGCGGCGACGGCGTCACCGTGCCGCCACCGGTGCCGCCACCGGCGGTGCCGGTCGGCTGGACGAGGATCGCGTCGACGGTCGCGTAGTTGCGGGTCTGGGTGAACCCGAGGTTCAGGGTGCCGTCCGCGACGGTCACGGAGAACTTCTTGTCCAGGGCCCTGTTCTTGCCGACCTCGGCGAAGATGTCGAGGTTCGACAGGACGCTGCGGCCCTCGGCGGTCACCGAGAAGACGCGGGCGCCCTTCTGGGTCCAGTACGTCTCGGCGGTCTTCAGGGTGACGTCGTAGGTGCCGTTGGGGACCTTCGCGCTCCAGCCCTTCATGCCGTAGTGCTCGGACTGGTACAGCTTGTCGTCGCCGGTGCCGTCGATCGGCGAGGTCGTGGTGCTGGCGTTCTGCCAGCCGCCCTCGAACCCGGTGTCGGCGCTCCAGACCTGGCCGGCCGCGTCGGTGAAGGCGCTGCGCTGGGTGCTCACGCGGATCGTGGGGGCGTCCGCGGCCTGGGCCGCGGTGACCGCGGCGGTGGTGAGGCTGCCGGCGACGGTGGCGACGGCGACGGTGGAGAGGAGGAACTTCGAAAGCTTGCTCATGGGGGTGGATCAACCTCGCTGTGCTCAGGGCGCCGTCCGCTGGAGGGGTGCGGAGGAGCCGAGGGGGCCCGTTCGGGGTGACACCAGTCCCTTCGGCAGGCACCGCTGCGTCCTTGAGGGGAATTTTCGAAAAATCTGTAACGCGGCGCCGACCTGCAGCGATAGGAGTGCCCGTCCTTGATCGCGGCACCCGGCCGGCGGCCGGCGCGCGGCTACCATCGGGGGGTGAGACTTCACGTCGTCTACCGCTCGCACGGCGGGGAGAACGCCAAGGGCCGCCCGGACTGGTACGACAAGCGGGTGGGGCTGGAGTCCTTCTGCCGGGCCGTCGAGCACGTCCGCGCCCAGCGCCCGGACGCCGACCCGGAGGTGCTCTTCCTCAACGACGGGCCCATCCCGGCCGACCGGCTGGAGCTGATGCGCACCTGGGGCGACCCGGTGACCATCGACGGCGGCTCCAACCGGCGCAGCTACCTCACGGCGCTGGGCCTGCCGAGGCGGCGGCGCTGGGACGACGGGGACCTGCTGCTGCTGGCCGAGGACGACTACCTGTGGCGCCCCGAGGCGCTGACGGCCCTCGTGGACGCGGCGCGGGACCCGCAGCACGCCCGGGCCGACTACTTCGCCCCCTACGGCGACGACGTCCCCGACACGGGGCTGCCGGCGCGCTGGACGCGGGTGGAGAGCACCACGAGCACCTTCGCGGCCCGGGTCGGGGCGCTGCGGGAGGACGAGCGGCTGCTGTGGCTGTGCGCCCTGTCCGGCGGCAACTTCGACTACGCCAGCTGCCTGACGCTCCAGGGCCGGCGCCGGTTCACCCTGCGCGAGGTCGTCGAGCACCACGACCCGGCCACCGGGACGCCGGCGTGGAAGTCGGCGCTGCGCCGCGGCTACCTGGTGGGCATGCGCACCGCGGTGGACGTGCGCTCCCTGCGGCGGCCCTCGCGGCGGCGGGTGCTGCTCGGCGCGCAGCCGGCGCTGGCGACGCACATGGAGACCGGCTGGATCGTGCCGGGGCCGTGGGAGCAGATCGCCGCCTCCCCCGCCCCCTGAGGCGCTCTGAGGTCCCCCGGGGGCCCCTGGACGGGCCCGCACGCACGACGGGCCGGTCCCCCGGGAGGGGACCGGCCCGTCGTGCGTGCGGGGCGGGGTTCAGCCGCGGCGGGAGACCTCGGGGGCCTGCTGCGGCGGGGCGACCGGGCGCTGGCGCAGCGGCTCGGCGCGGTCACCGGTGGCCGGGCTCCCGCCGCTGGTGTCGCCCACCACGACCTGCGCCACGACGGCCGGGGCCGCGATGGACAGCTGCGCGACGGTCTTGCTGACGACCTCGGCGCGCGGTTCGGCGTCGATCTGGACGAGGACCGCGTCGACCTCACCGGCGACGGCGAAGGCGACCGGGGAGGTCACCACGGAGCCGCCGACGAAGATGACCAGGTACCCGGCCTCGACGAGGTGCCGCACCCCGGCGCCGACCACGTGCGGCTGCAGGGAGCGGGCCTCCAGGGGCAGGACGCCGACGACGGCGCCGCCGCCGATGACCCACGGGTGGATCTCGTCGCTCCAGCGGCGCTCGGGCAGGACGCGCTGGTCGGCGTCGGCGACGGGGGCGCCGAACGCGCCCAGCCGGCTGCCGGCCTCGTCGGCGTCGACCAGGACGACGCGGCGGCCGGCGCGGGCGGCCGAGGCGGCCAGACCCGTCGCGAGCGCGCCGGCGTTGCCGCTGGCGGCGGTGACCAGGACGCTGGAGACCTCCAGGCGCGGGGTCCGCAGGTGGCCCAGGTGCTGCAGGCCGACCAGGACGATGCCCGCGTTGCGGGACTCCACCGAGTTCTGGTCGCCGATGCCGCGGCCGCGCGGGACCGCGTTCCAGCGGCCGAGCTCGGCGACGCCCTCCAGCGGGGGGGTGTCGACGCGCTGGTTGAGGTGCGCGCGCCAGGCGACGGCCCCGGCCGCGGCGAACAGGCCGATGAGCCCGGCCAGGACGGCGATCTGCCAGGCGTACGGCGGGGCGGCCGCGGTCGGGACCGTGGCGGCGTCCAGGACGGAGATCCCGTTGCCGTAGGCGCTGGCGTTGAGGTTGATCTGCTGCTGCTGGGCGGTGTCGTCGCCGACCGCGGTGAGGGCGTTGGCGGTGGCCTGCTGCACCTTCTGCGTGTTGACCGTCTGGTAGGCGACGGCGACGGCGTCGGCGATGGTCGCCGCGTCCTGCGCGTCGCCGGCGGTGGCCGTGACGGTGATCTGGTTGCTCTCGTCGACGGCCACGATGTCCAGGCCGTCGCGGAAGGTGTCCTGCAGCGTCGTCGGCAGCGTCTGGCCGGCGACGGTCAGGACCGTCTCGGAGCCGGCGACGGCGGCCTGCAGGGTCGCCCACTTCGTCGGGTCGCCCAGCGAGGAGGCGTTCGACGTGGTCGGGTCGTAGGGCCGGTCCTTCGACAGCGTGATGGTCGAGGTGGCCTGGTAGGACGGGGTCAGCAGCTGCGACGGCAGGACGTACCCCAGGACGGCCATGAGGACGGCGACCACCAGGATCTTCCACCGCTGGCGGCTGATGGCACCCCACGCACCAGAACCGCTCCGCACGTGCGAGCTCGTTGTCACCGACTACCAGTCCTCTCCCTGACGTGACGCAGGACAGCGCCCCCCTCGGTGCGAGCAGTCGGTCCGACCTCGCGGCCCCCACCGCTCCGCTACTCAGTGCTGAGGTCCACCCACACCGCGTGATCGGGCACGCGGCGACTGCTGCGGGCGCCACTATTGCACCTCTTCCGGGGCTGCGCGGAGCCTTGTCACACCGGCGGCCGAACGGGGGTGAGGGGTGTGCTGCGAACGTGTGAAGTTGTCACGCAGACTCCCCCCGGCACCGCCCGATCGGCCGCCGGGGGTCCCCGAGCGGCCCCGGGCGCGAGCGGGTTCGGCCTAGCATGAACCCCCGCGGGGGGACCGCGACGGCACGCTCGGCGAGGGACGATCCGCCCCTCGCCCGGCGGGCACGCCGACGAACGGGGGGATCGACGCGTGGACGACGCGCTGCACCTGACGGGTGACCACGCCGGCGGGCTGCGACCACCGGCACCGACGGTCCGGCCCGCGACGCCGGGACTGCCCGCCGGGGCCGCCGCGCCCGAACCCGACGACCCCTCGAGCCACGTCACGGCCCGCCGCCGCCCCGACGCGCCCCGCACCACCAGCACCGCCGACGCCCGCGTCATGGTCGGCGTGACCGTCGTCATCGTGGCGCTCACCGTCCTGCAGCGGATCGCGCTGCCCCTCGGTTCGCCGGTCCCGGTGACCCTCGTCGTCGTCGCCGCCGTCCTGGGCTACCTCGCCTACCACGGGCTCGTGCGCGAGGACGGTGCCGCCGTGCGCACCTACGCCCTCGCGATGGGCGCCCTGTCGGTGTTCGCCCTCGTCGACATCGCCTGGCGCGGAACGGGTTCGCTCACCTCACTGCTGCTGCTGGTCGTCACCTGGGCCGCGTTGTGCTTCCGCGTCGACGAACGCCGGCTGCACCTGTTCCCGCGCGTCCAGCAGCGCTTCGAGGCGTTCATGCTGGTGTTCGCCGGCATCGGGATCGTGCAGATGCTCGTGCAGTTCGCGGGGGTCTGGACGTACACCGACCTGTTGGCCACCGTCGTCCCGAGGGACCTGCTGTTCCTGGGCTACAACACCTCCTACCCGATCGAGTACGGGTCGCCGGTCATCAAGGCCAACGCGTTCGTGTTCGTCGAGCCGTCGGTGTTCTCCCAGTTCCTCGCCCTGGCCCTGCTGTCGGTGCTCAGCCGCGGGCGGCAGTACTGGCGCGTCGCCGTCTTCGCCGTCGCGCTGGTCGCCACCGTCACCGGGACCGGGATGATGGTCCTGGGTTTCGGGCTGCTCGTCCTGGCCGTGCGCCGCGGCGGCGGGTGGGCCGTGCGCGCGGCGGTCGTCCTGGCCGTCGCCGGCGTCGCCGCCCTGCTCTCCCCCGTCGGTTCCATCCTGCTCAGCCGCACCGGCGAGGCCGGGGAGACGAACTCCTCCGGCAGCCTGCGGTTCGTCCAGCCCTACGAGTACCTGCTCGAACGCTGGTCCAGCGACCCGTGGTCGATCCTCACCGGCCTCGGGCCCGGCATGGCCGACCGCATCTCCGACCAGATCTTCGCCGCCACCGGGCTGCCGATCAGCTTCGCCGGGGCCGTGAAGATGGTCCTGGAGTACGGCGTCCCCGCCTCGGTCCTCGCCGGGGTGTTCCTCTACGTCGCCGTCGTGCGCCGGTCGCCGTCCCCGACGGTGGCGCTCGCCGGGATCTTCCTCAACGCCGTGACCTCCTCGAGCTTCCTCGCGGCGAACATCTTCTACGTGCTGCTGCCGATGGCCGTCCTGTTCGTCGGCCGCCGCACGGAACTGTCGGTCCGGGAGCGGCAGCAGCGCGACCGGGCTGCCGAACCGTCCGTCGCCGTCACCGTCCCCGCGTGGAACCCCGGAGGAAACCGTTGAGCCCTCGTCCCCTCGCCGCCCTGCGCGGCGACCTGGAGCACATGGTCGAGCCGCAGGGCCGCCCCACCCGGTCGTGGCTGCCCGACGTCGCGGCGCGCGTCGCGCTCGTGCCGCGCGTGCGGGCCGTCGTGCAACTGCGGGCCGCGCAGGTCCTCGCGCCCCGGTTCACGCCCGCCGCGCTCCTGCTGCAGGCCCGGGCGCTGCGGTCGGCCGGCGCGGAGATCTCCCCGTTCGCGCGGATCGGCCCGGGGCTGTGCCTCATGCACTCCACCGGCATCGTCATCGGGCCCGACGTGCGCATCGGCCGCGGGCTGCGGATCTACCAGAACGTCACCCTCGGCGACGGCTCCACGCCGGGGCAGCCGACGATCGGTGACGACGTCACCATCAGCGCCGGGGCCTGCGTCCTGGGCGGGGTCACCGTCGGGGACCGCGCGGTCATCGGCGCCAACGCCGTCGTCACCCGCGACGTCCCCGCCGACCACGTCGCCGTCGGGGTGCCCGCGACGAGCCGCCCGCGGCGGCCGGGGTCGGACCCGCGCCTCGACGCGCTCGCGCGGGAGGCCGGGGTCACCCCCAGCGCCGTCTGAGCCGCTGGACGCAGGACGCCCCCTCCGGCCGTGGCCGGAGGGGGCGTCCTGCGTGCGGGGCCGGGTCAGGCCGGGTCGGCCGGACCGGGCGCCGGTTCGGGCGCCGGTTCGGGCGGCAGGGAGCGCACGTGCCGGCGCACCGAGACCAGCCACCACGGCGCGACGATCCAGAAGGCGGCGGCGATGCCCCACGCGGTGCCCTGCGCGCCGTACGTGAAGGCCCCGACCGTCGACAGGGCGATGAGGAACACCGCGAAGACGAGGTGCAGGCGCATCGTGACCTTCGCGCCCTCGGTGGCGTAGAGCACCGCGGCGCAGCCGACGGTGACGCCGGAACCGGCCTGGCCCACGATGGTCGCCAGCAGCACGGTGCGGGCACCGGCCCAGGTGTCGTCGAGGATCAGCTCGCCGACGGAGGTCGGCAGCAGCAGCAGGACCGCCCCCCACACCACGCCGACGCTGACGACGATCCCGGAGACGGCGACCGCGGCGAGCTGCCACGTCCTCGGCGTCATGCGCGCGCGGCGCCGCACCAGCTCGGGGACGGCGAAGCTCATCAGCCCGGTCGAGACGATGGTGGCCGGGACGGTCACGAGGTTCGCCCCGCGCAGCGACCCGGCCGCGTCGATCGTCGTGACGGCCGCGGCGAGGACGGGCGCGAGCTGCCCGCCGGTCTGGATGATGACGTACTCGGGCACGAGGTACCGGGTGACGTCGGCCTGCTCGCGCAGCCAGGCGCGGACCATCGACAGCCGCGGGCGCAGCTTCATGAGCAGCAGCCCGAGCAGGGAGGCCAGGTACGCCGCCCCGCCCCACACCGCGGTGTACGCGGCGATGTCCGCCTCGTCGGTGAACAGGACCAGGCCGCCGAGGCCGAGCAGCTGCAGCGCGACCCAGCTGACGTCCATGAAGAACGCCCCGGCGGGGCGGAGCCGGGCGAAGAACACCTGCCGCCAGGCGTCCTGGAGCATCAGGCCGGGCAGGACGAAGCCGAGCGCCACGAAGACGTGCGACAGCGACTCGGTGAAGGGCGCGAACAGGCCGAGCAGCACCAGGACGACGCCGACGAGGGCGCTGCCGGCCACGGTCAGCGCCACCGACGAGGAGGCGGCGCGGGAGAACTCGCGGTCGTCGGCGTCGGCGAAGCGCATGCTGACCGGTGCGGTCGACAGCGCCCGGAAGAACCCGGTCGAGATCGAGAACACCGAGAAGGCGATGGCGAACGCGCCGAAGACGTCCTTGGTGAAGGCGTGCGTGATGACGAACTGGATGAGGAAGTTGTTCGCGCTGGCGACGACCTGGTCGCCGATGTTCCACAGGCTGCGGGTCATGCCCGCGCTGCGCAGCTTGCGGAGCTTGCCCAGCGGGCCGGACCCGCCGCCCGGAACCGCCTGCTCGACCTCCGTCACGCCGTCGAGGTTACCGGCCGTCACGCGTCGGTCGGCCCGGCGTCACCCGAAGCGCCGAAGCGCTGCCGGAAGGTGGCCGAGCCGTTCGGGGCGTCGGCCAGGGTCATGCCCACCCCGCCGTCGGGGACGTTGAAGTACGCCTGGTAGCGGACCTCCGCGCTCACGACGGCGTCGGCGATCTGGTCGATGAACTCCGGGCTGTCCCCGCCGCCCTGGGTGCTGCCCTCGGCGACCATGGCCCACTCGGGGATGCTGATCGGCTTGTCGTGCTCGTGGGCGAAGGCGATGACGGCCGACAGGCTGTTGACCCGGGAGTCCTTCTCCTCCCACCGCGCGGTCGGGTCGATCGGGGAGATGTAGGAGTCGTAGACGTCGACCCCGATGATGTCGACCCAGTCGTCGCCGGGGTACATCTCGTCGATGACGACGGAGTCCTGCTGGCCCTCGGCGATGTTGAAGTCGATCTCGAAGGCCGCGCCCTCCACGGCCGAGATCGTCTCCACGATGCGGCGGAAGTAGGCCTTCCACTGCTCGCGCTTCTCCTGCGTCTCGCCGATGTAGTGCGTCTCGTACCAGTCGCCGTTGAGCTCCCAGCCGAGGCGGACGATCGAGGAGCCGAGCCCCTTGGACACGAGGTTGGACGCGAACAACCGCCAGTGCTCGTCGTACTCCCCCGCCGCGCCGCGCTCGCGCCAGTCGTCCGGCGGGTCGGCCGGGACGAGGCCGGTGGAGACGACGAGGGTGCGCTCGTCCGGGGCGTCGCGGACCCACTGGCCCCAGTCCTGGCCCTCGGTGGGGACCATCGCGAACCAGGGGCCGGAGATCGCGGCCCAGTTCGCGTCGGAGTTGAAGACGACGACGACGTCCAGCGGCCGGCCCAGCCACTCGCCGAACGCGGCGGCCGCGGCGGTGTCGTGGGTCTGGATGCCGACCCACTTGGTGTCGAGGTCGCTCGCGGGGACGTGCGCCTTGGGCGTCCAGTCCGGGGCGGGGGTCCGCACGACGGGGTCGCCGCCGTCGCGGGTGGCCCAGTAGACGCCACCGCCGGCGGCGGCGACCGCCAGGACGCCGATCCCGGCGCCGATGACCTTGCGTCGCCCGTGCCGGCGGGGCCCCTGCGGGCCACCGGTCGCGGGGCTCTCCTGGTGCGTCGTGTCCACCACTGCGCGACTCCGCCTTCCCCCTCGGACAGGGGTCGCCGGCGTTGCCGGACCCCCGTCGCCGTCGACCGCACCGCCCCCCGGCCATGCGAGCACCCGCTGGTCGGTGCTGCTGGAACTGTAGGTGAGGTCGCGACACTTTGACGCCACGTGAGAGTGGCCGTTCACCGAATCTTCGACCGGGTGGCCGACCGCCGTCACGGTCAGCTCCGGAGCCGGTACCGGCGGTGAGGGAACGAGGCGCCGATCCCGTTCCGGGACGCGGACGCGGCCCGTGATCGTAGGCTTCCGGCGTGGGCCGATTCGAGAACGTCGCCGAGCTCGCCGCCATCGCCCCGGAGTCGGTCGCCCTCGACCTCGCCTGCGGGCAGGGCCGCACGACCCGCGCGCTGCTGGCCGCCGGCCCGCGCCTGGTCCACGCCGTCGACGTCGGCTCCGCCCTCGACGACGACCTCCTGCTCGACCCGCGGGTGCGCGCCCACATCGCCGAGCTGGACCACCTCCCCCTCGACGACGGCAGCGTCGACGCGGCCGTCACCCTCAACGCCGTCGAGCACCTCGCCGACGTCGGCGCCCACCTGCACGAGGTCCACCGCGTCCTGCGCCCCGGCGGGACGGCCGTCCTGGCCCACTCCGACTGGGACACCGCGCTGTTCACCAGCGACGACGACGACCTGACCCGCGAGCTGCTGGACCGCTTCGTCGCCCACGTGCCCGCCCGCGGCGCCCGCACCGACGGCTTCGCGGGCCGCAAGCTGCTGCGGCACGCCGCCGCCAGCCCCTTCACCGTCGAGTCCGTGCACTCCTGGGCCGACCCGCACCGCCGCTTCGACGAGGGGTCGGTGGCCTGGAAGGTCGCCACCGGCATCCTCGCCGCCGCCGGCGACGACCCCGACCTCGCCGGCCGCGCCGCGGGCTGGGTCGAGGGGTTGCGCCGCGCGGCGCGCGCCGGGACGTTCCTGTTCGCGGTCACCGACGTCGCCGTCGTCCTGCGCAAGTAGGCGCCGACTCGCGGAACCGCCCCGCGGGCGGCACCGTTGGACCCTCACGGACGGAGCGCACCGAGCGCACAGCGCGAACGCGCAGGAGGAGGTCACGGTGGCAGGCCTGGTGGGCAAGCTGGGGCAGTTCCTGAAGTCGCCCGAGGGCAGGCGGGTCGCGCAGCAGGCGCAGCGCGCCCTGAAGGACCCCGCGACGCGGCGCAAGCTCACGGACGCCGTCTCGAAGTTCCGCGGCGGCGCGGGCGGCACGGGAGCGGGCCGGCCGCGCTGATCGGGTGAGCCGGGCGGGCCGCCCGGCGGGGGCCACCCTGACGCGAGGTTAGAGTTCGTCGGTGCCCTCCGCCCCCGCCCCGCCCGGCGCTGCCCTGCGCCGGCCGTCGTGGCTGCGGTCCGCCCGGGTGCTGCGCACCGAGGTCCTCGCCGGCCTCGTCGTCGCGCTCGCCCTGGTGCCCGAGGCCATCTCCTTCTCGATCGTCGCCGGGGTCGACCCGCGCGTCGGGCTGATCTCCTCGTTCGTCATGGCCGTCACGACGGCCTTCGTCGGGGGCCGCCCGGCGATGATCTCCGCCGCCACCGGCGCCGTCGCGCTCGTCGTGGCCCCGCTCTCGCACAGCCACGGCGTCGGGTACCTCGTCGCCGCGATCCTGCTCGCGGGCGTCCTGCAGATCGCCCTCGGCCTCCTCGGCGTGGCCCGGCTGATGCGCTTCGTCCCGCGCAGCGTCACCACCGGCTTCGTCAACGCCCTGGCCATCTCGATCTTCCTGGCCCAGCTGCCCAACCTGCGCGGCGCGGGCGTCACCGGGTACGCCGTCCTCGTCGCGGGCCTGGCCCTGCTCGTCGTGGTGCCGCGCTTCGTGAAGTCCGTCCCGGCCCCGCTGGTCACCGTCGCGCTGCTGACCGTCCTCACCGTCGTCCTGCACGTCGACGTCCGCACCGTCGGCGACGACGGCGACCTGCCCCGGGCGCTGCCGGCGCTCGGGCTGCCCGACGTCCCGCTGACCCTGGACACGCTGCGGACCATCGCGCCGTTCTCCGTCGGCGTCGCGCTCGTGGGGCTCATGGAGTCCCTCATGACGGCCCAGCTCGTCGACGAGCTCACCGACACCGGCTCGAACAAGGCGCGCGAGTGCGTCGGCCAGGGCACCGCGCAGATCCTCACCGGGCTGTTCGGCGGGATGGGCGGCTGCGCCGTCATCGGCCAGACCATGATCAACGTGAAGGTCTCCGGGGCCCGCACCCGGTTGTCGACGTTCCTCGCCGGCGCCTTCCTGCTGGTGCTGGTCGTGGTGTTCGGCGACGTCGTCGCGCAGATCCCGACGGCCGCGCTCGTCGCCGTGATGTTCCTCGTCTGCTACGGCGCCTTCGACTGGCACAGCGTCCGGCCCGCGACGCTGAGGGCCATGCCGCGCAGCGAGACCAGCGTCATGCTCGTCACCGTCGTCATCGTGCTGCTGACCCACAACCTCGCCTACGGCGTGCTCGGCGGGACCCTGCTGGCGTGCGTGCTGTTCGCCCGCCGCGTCGCGCACCTCGTCGAGGTCCGCGGCGAGGGCGGGGCCTACACGGTCCACGGCCAGGTGTTCTTCGCCTCCTCCGGGGACCTCGTGACGCAGTTCGACTACGCCGGCGACCCCGACCGCGTGACGATCGACTTCAGCGACGCGCACGTGTGGGACGCCAGCTCCATCGCCGCCCTCGACGCCGTGAGCCGCAAGTACGCCGAGCACGGCAAGGAGGCCGTCATCACCGGGATGAACCCCGCCACGGCCGCGCTGCACGGCCGCCTCGCCGGCCGGGTCAGCGGCGACTGACGCTCAGCGCGTCATCCACCGCTCGGGCCCGGACCCGGCGCGCGCGACCCGCGCCCGCTCCGTCTGCTCGCGCAGCAGCCGTGCCGCGACGTGCTCGGCGAGGTGGTCGACGCGGGGGGTGACCTTGCCGGGGGTGGAGTGCAGCCGCACGGACGCCAGGCCCAGCCGGCGCTGCAGCGGCCCCTGCGTCAGGCCCAGGCTCTGCGTGCGGGCGTGCGGGACGACGTCCAGCCCCCGCACGATGCGCCCGCCGCGCGACAGGAACGCGTGCTCGGTGACGAGGTACCCGCGGCGGCGCCAGCTGATCAGGTCCAGCCAGCGGGCCTGCCGCGGGACCGGGGTGAACCCCCCGTCGGTGCCCGACCCGGTGAGCCCGGCGCGCACGACCTCCAGCGGGGACTCGTGCGCAGTCCCCAGCTGCGGCAGCACGATCCCCAGCACGTGGCCCAGCTCCTCCAGCGTCCCCACCGGCAGCAGCGTCGTGCTCTGCTCCGAGGCGCTGCCGCTGTCGGAGGAGTACCCCGCGACGTTGACCTCGACCCGCCACCACCCCGACCGCCGCCACAGCAGCGGCTGGGTGATCCGCAGCGCCTGGACGCGGCCGGGCGGGACGGTCTGGGACCGCTGCTCCAGCAGCCCGTGCGTCATCCGCAGCCCGTCCGGGGAGTCGGCCACGGTGAAGTTGAAGCCCGTGTTGAACCGCGACCACACCGCCGAGACGAGCCCGAGG
Source organism: Kineococcus rugosus (assembly GCF_050871975.1). Lineage (NCBI taxonomy): Bacteria > Bacillati > Actinomycetota > Actinomycetes > Kineosporiales > Kineosporiaceae > Kineococcus > Kineococcus rugosus. Next base: position 113,649 of record NZ_JBJLSJ010000007.1, read on the forward strand.
ATCCCCGCGCCGGAGGCGAACAGCGGGGTGAGGCTCCTCGCGAACCAGCAGCCGATGCCGATGCCGATCAGCCCCACGACCATCCAGATCGTCATCCCGGACTTCAGCGTCGAGGCGATCAGGCGCGTCGCCGGGACCTCCACGACCTCGCGCTGCGGCGCCTCGGGGGCGTCCTCGCCCTCGGCGACCACCACCCCGGCCGCCGCCGCGAGCAGCGCGTTCCGCACGCGCTGGGCCTCCTCCTCCTTCAGGTACGCCAGCGACACCTTGCTGCCGGACCCGCCGGCGACCTCCAGCCGCAGCTCGGCGAGGCCGAACAACCGGCCCAGCAGCGGCCGGACGACGTCGACGGCCTGCAGCCGGTCCAGCTGCGCGCGCCGCTGCTGGCGCCACACGATCCCCCGCTCGACGTGCACGGCCTCGGCGTCGATGCGGTAGCGGGTGCGCCGCCACGCCAGCGCGGAGTAGACGGCGCCGACCACGGCCAGCAGCAGCAGCCCGCCCAGGATCGACAGGGCCAGGACCCAGCCGGGCAGGTCCAGCCGCAGGACGTCGTCGAGGTTCTGCCCCACCAGGACCGCCAGGACCGCGGCCACGACCTTCCACGCCCGCAGCACCGGCGTGACCGGGTGCAGCTTGCGCCAGCCCGGGTCGGCCAGGACCGCGCGGGTGCCGGCGTCGAGCCGGACGGCGACCTCGTCGGGGACGACCTCGACGGCCAGTTCGTCGGCGGGCCCGCTCACAGCCCCGCCAGCCGGGCCTGACCGCGCGCGGCGAGCCGGTCGCGCAGCCGCGCCGCCTCGGCCGGCGGCAGGCCGGGGATCGCCGCGTCGGAGTCCGAGGACGCCGTGTGCAGCTGCACCTTCGCCAGCCCGAACCTGCGGTCGACGGGCCCGGCCTCGACGTCGACGTACTGCAGCCGCCCGTACGGGACGACGACCAGGGAGCGGAACATGATGCCCTTGACGACCAGCAGGTCGTCGTCGCGCTCGGCGTACCCCCACGCCCGCACCTGCCGGGCGGCCCACAGGTAGTCCCACAGCCACAGCGGGAGCACGAGCACCAGGCCCAGCCAGATCCACGGCGTCAGCAGGACCGCCAGCACGGCCACGACGACCGTGATCACCCCGAACACGATCCCCCCGACCAGCCGCTGCGCCGTCGCCCACTTCGGGTCGATGCGCTGCCAGACGACGTCGCCGGGCGCGAACGGCTCGTCGACGATCGCCTGCGGGAGGGGGTTCACCTCGGCCATGCCCCCACCCTCCCAGAAGGGTGCCCGGGGCACCGTCCCCCGAACGTCTCACGTTGCCGACCCCCGGAGTCGTCGGGGAGGCTGAACCGGTGATCACCGACAGTGAGGAGCTGGACACCGGCGTCGACGACGTCATCCGGTTCGAGAACGTCGTCAAGCGGTACGGCCGCCACCACTCCCCCGCCGTCACCGACCTCACGTTCTCCGTGCGCCGCGGTGAGCTCGTCGCCCTCGTCGGCCCCTCCGGCTGCGGCAAGTCCACGATCCTGCGCATGGTCAACCGCCTCGTCGAGCCCTCCGGCGGGCGCATCGTCGTCGACGGCCGCGACACCACCCACGTCGACGCCGTCACCCTGCGCCGCGGCATCGGGTACGTCATCCAGGCCGGCGGCCTGCTGCCGCACCGCACGATCCGCCGCAACGTCGCCACCGTCCCCCGCCTGCTCGGCTGGGACCCCGCCGCCCAGGACCGCCGCGTCGACGCCCTCCTCGACCTCGTCGGCCTCGACCCCGCCACCTACGGCGACCGCTACCCCGCCCAGCTCTCCGGCGGCCAGCAGCAGCGCGTCGGCGTCGCCCGCGCCCTGGCCGCCGACCCGCCCGTGCTGCTCATGGACGAGCCGTTCGGCGCCGTCGACCCCGTCGTCCGCGACCGCCTCCAGAGCGAGTTCCGCCGCATCCAGACCGACCTGCGCAAGACCGTCCTGTTCGTCACCCACGACCTCGACGAGGCCGTCCGCATCGCCGACCGCATCGCCGTGTTCTCCGGCGGCGGCGTCCTGGAGCAGCTCGCCGACCCGCAGACCCTGCTGTCCGCGCCCGCCTCGGAGTTCGTCGTCGAGTTCACCGGTTCCGACCGCGGGCTGCGCCGGCTCGCCGTCACCCCCGTCCGCGTCGAGGACCTCGCCAAACCCCTCGTGCTGGCCCCCGAGGACGGCGCCGCGTACGCCGCCACCGCCCTCGACGTCGACCGCGGGGACGTGGCCGTCGTCCTGTCCGGCGGGCAGGTCGTCGGCTGGGTCCCGCGCGGCCGGCTGCGCGCCGCGGCCCGCTCCCGCGACGCGCGCGTGCGCGACGTCGTCCGCCCCTTCACCGCCACCGTCGGCGACCACGCCGACCTGCGCACCGCGTTCTCCGCGCTGCTGGCCCAGGACGCGCCGCTGCTGCCCGTCCTCGACGACCGCGGCGGGTACGTCGGGGCGCTCACCGCCGACGTCGTGCACACCGCTCTTCGCCGGGACGTCGGCGGCCCGTAACCCCCGCGACGCCCCGCGGCGCACGACCACCGGGGAGGGTGGGAGGACGAGCCCCTACCCCGGAGGTACGACCCGTGAGCCCGACGTGCCGTCCCGAACGGTCCCCCGGTCCGATGCCCCGGGACACCCCCCGGCGGTTCGATCTCCCCATGCGAATCCTCATCGGAGCCGACACCTACGCCCCCGACGTCAACGGCGCCTCCACGTTCGCCCAGCGGCTCGCCGCCGGGCTGAGCGCCCGCCACGAGGTCCACGTCGTCGCCCCCGCCCGCGGGCTGCGCGCCACCACCACCCACCTGCCCACCGGCGTCACCGAGCACCGCCTGCCCGCGGTGCCCGTCGGCGTCGGCGGCACCGGCCTGCGGTTCTGCCCGCCCGTCGGGCTCGTCCGCGCCGCCACCCGCGTCCTGCGCGCCGTCCGCCCCGACGTCGTGCACGTCCAGAGCCACTTCCTCGTCGGCCGCGCCCTCGTCAGCGCCGCCAACCGGCTCGGCGTCCCCGTCGTCGCCACCAACCACTTCATGCCCGAGAACCTCACCCACCACGTCCCGCTGGGGAAGGCCGTGCAGCGCAGGCTGCACGAGTGGGCCTGGGCCGACGCCGCCGCCGTGTTCACCCGCGCCGACGTCGTCACCGCCCCCACCCCGTACGCGGCGGCGCTCGCCGAGCGCGCCGGGATCCCCGGCCCCGTGCTGCCGATCTCCTGCGGCATGGACCTGCGGCGGTTCACCCCCGACCCCACCGGGCAGCTGCGGCGGGGTTTCCGGGCCCGCTACGGCGTCCCGGACCGCCCCACCGTCGGGTACGTCGGCCGGCTCGCGCCGGAGAAGAACGTCGGCGAACTCGTCGAGGCCCTCGCGCTGGTCCGCACCGTCCGCCCCGACCTCGACGCGCAGCTGCTGCTCGTCGGCGACGGCGCCCTGCGGCCGAAGCTGCTGGAACGGGCCGCCGAGCTCGGCGTCGCCGACCGCGTCGTCTCCACGGGTTTCGTCCCCGAGGAGGACCTGCCCGCCGCGTACCTGGCCTGCGACGTGTTCGCCAACGCCGGGACCGCCGAGCTCCAGTCGCTCGTCGTGCTGGAGGCCATGGCCTCGGGGCTGCCCGTCCTGGGCGTCGACGCCTGCGCGCTGCCGCACCTGGTGCGCGACGGCGACAACGGCTTCCTCTTCCCGCACGCCCAGCCGGCGGTGCTCGCGGCCCGCCTCGCCCTCGTCCTGGGCGACCGCGCCGACGGCGGCGGGCTGCACGCCCGGATGGCCGCCCGCAGCGTCGAGATCGCCTCCGGGCACGACGAGCGCGTGACGCTGGCCCGGTTCGAGGAGCTCTACGCGCTGCGCTCGCTGCCGCGGGCCGTGCCCACCCGCGCCCTGGCCCCCGGGGCGGTGTAGCAAGATGGCCGCGTGCCACCGACGCCTGAACGGCGCCCGGCGTGGCGCCGCACCCTCCACGCCCTCGCCGTCGCGTACGGGATCTGCGCGACGCTCGCCCTCGCCGTCGTCCTGGTGTTCTCCGACGGGAACGCCGTCAGCTACGTCCTGGGGTTGTTCGCCGCGTGGTGGCTCGCCCCGTCCCTCGTGCTCGTGCCGCTCGCCGCGGCGGCCGGTTCCCGGCGGACCCTGGCCGCCGTGACCGCCCCCGCCGTCGCGGCCGGGGCGCTGGCCGGGCCGTACGTGGTGAACCGGTTCTCACCGGCCGGGGCGACGCCCGACCTGCGGGTCGCCACGTTCAACACCTCCGCCTGGCACGGCGTCGACGGGCTGGCCGCGCTGGTCCGCGACCAGGACCCCGACGTCCTCGCGCTGCAGGAGATCGCCAGGTCGTCGCGGGCCGCGTACGACGAGCGGTTCGGCGGCCGGTACCCCTACCGCAGCTACGCGAAGTCGAGCATCCAGGGCGACGGCGTCGCCGTCTGGTCCAAGCACCCGATCGTGTCCGTCGACCCCGTGACCGGCCTGCCCGAGGGGGCCCGGGCCGCGGACGTCGTGACCCTCGACGTCGAGGGGCGCCGCCTCGCGGTCGTCTCGGTGCACCTGGCCTCGCCGTGCCTGTTCTGCTCGGCGTCGGCGGAGAAGTACAGCCCCGCGGGCGACACCGCGAACGCCGCCCGCGTCCGCGTCGGGGAGGCCCACCGGTTCGCCGACCTCGCCTCCGAGCGCCGCGCGGCCGGGGAGGCGGTCGTCGTGGCCGGCGACCTGAACTCCGCCGAGCTCAACGAACCCCTGCGGGAGCTGCGTTCGCACGGGCTCGTCGACGTCCACCGCGCCGTGGGCACCCGCCCCGGCCTGACCCGGGGGCGCTCCCCCGGGTTCGCCCGCGTCGACGTGGTGCTGGTGTCCGGTCTCGACCCCGTCGCGACCCGCGAGGGGGCCCCGGGGGGCAGCACCCACTCCCCCGTGATCGCCGACCTGGCCTGGCCCTCCGAGCCGTCCTGAACCCCGCGCGGGGTCAGCCGCGCAGCACCCCGCGCAGGCCGCCGCCGACGAGGGTGACCACGTCGACCATCGCGTTCGGCAGGTCCGACCCGCCGGGCGCGGCGACGTAGCAGGTCCGCCACTGCGGCAGGAAACCCTGCTTGAACTCCCGCAGGCCCTTGAAGTTGTAGAACCGCTCGCCGCGGGTCCACACCAGGTGCCCGAGGCGGTCCCACAGCGACGCCGAGTCGTCCGTGCTCAACCCGGCCAGCGGCGCCATCCCCAGGCTGAACGACGTGAAGCCGTTCTCCTGGGCCCACGCGATGCACTCGACGAACAGGTACGTCATGACGGTGCGGGGGCCGTCGGGCAGCCGGCGCATCAGGTCGACCTGCACCTCGCCGTCGTCGGCGCCGATCCACAGCGTCGCGAACGCGATGACCCGCTCCTCCTGGCGCACCACGACCAGCGGGAACCGCGCGACGTACTCCTCGTCGAAGGCGCCGAGGGAGAACCGCTTCTCCTTGCCGTTGCGGTGCCCCAGCCACGCCTCGGAGACGACCCGCAGCTCCGGCAGCAGCGGCTCGACGTCCTGCGGGGCGACGAACTCGACGGACATCCCCAGCTTCTGCGACTTGTTGCGGCAGTTGCGCAGGTTCGTCCGGGCCTTGCCCGCGAAGGAGAAGTCCGCCAGCGGCAGCACGGCCTCCTCGCCCAGCTTGGCCAGGCTCAGGCCGAACCCCTGGTACAGGTCGGCGTGGTCGGGGCGCACGTTGTAGAACACCGGCCGACCGTCGTGCCGGTCGATCTCGGCGAGGAAGTCCGCGACGAGGTCGCGGAAGTCGGCGGGGTTCCCGACCGGGTCGCCCATGACGATCCAGCTGCGGCCGGAGACCTGGTACATGAGGAACGCCTCGCCGCCGGGGCTGAACCAGAACCGCTTGTCCCCCGTGAACGCCAGCTGCGACAGGCAGCGCCCGTTGCGGGCGACGATGTCGCTCACCCGGTCCAGCTCCGCGGGGTCCGCGACACCGCGGCGCACCGTCGTGGCGCGCGAGATCCACCGGATCCCGAGGAACACGCCCAGGATCCCGGCGGCCATCGCGACCCGGTCGGCGGCCGAGGCGCCGCCCGCGAAGGGCGCCGTCAGCAGGGGCGCGTCGACCGGCGTGAACCGGCTCGACTCCGACCACCACACCGCACCGGCGACGAGGACGACCGCCACGACCGGCACCACGAGGGTCTGGCGGCGGCACAGGAACGCCCCGCGGTAGAACACCGAGCGGGTCGCGACGAGCAGCCCGGCGAGGGCCGCCGTCACCACCGACAGCGCGACGTCGCCGTGGCCGGCGGCGACCACCGTGACCCCGGTCAGCAGCGCGAGCGTCGCCGCCCACGCCCCCTTCAGCCGGCGGCGCAGACCGCGGGCGGTGAGCAGCGCGGCCAGCCCGGCGAGGCTGATGGTGACGGCGGACAGGTCGACCTCGGCCGGGCAGGGCAGGTCACCGACGACGAGCATGAACACGCCCGCGGCGGCCACCACGAGGGCCAGGACGAACGGGGCGTCCACGGTGGGCCGGCGCAGGGTGGGCCGGCGCAGCGGGGGCAGCGGCAGCTGCCGCACCTCGTGGACGGCCAGGAGCACCGCGGCCAGCAGCAGCGGCAGGACGTAGTAGACGAGCCGGTACGCGACGAGGGCGACGGCCAGGTCGGCGGGCGAGGTGCTCGCCCCCAGCAGCACCACCAGCGTCGACTCGAACACGCCCAGGCCGCCGGGCACGTTGCTGACCAGCCCGGCGACGGTCGCCACGGCGAAGGCGACGGCGAAGGCCAGGAACCCGGGGCGGGCGCCGGCGGGCAGCAGCACGTACAGCGCCGCCGCCATCGTCAGCCACTCGAAGGTGGACAGGACCACCTGCGCCACCGCCAGCCGCGGGGCGGGCGGGACGACGCGCCGCTGCCGCCAGCCGATCGGCCGCCGGGTCACCACGGCCCAGCCGAGGTAGGCGGCGACGGCGGCCAGCACCGCGGCGCCGAGGGCCAGGACCACCGGCGGGGGCAGGCGCAGGGCCCGGCCGACCCCGGCCGGGTCGTGGAGCATCCCGCCGCCGACCAGGACCGCCGCGCCGAGGGCCAGCGTGAGGAGGTTGAAGCCGATGATGCGCGCGATGGTGGCGCCGGGGACCTTCCAGGCGGCGTACGCGCGGGCCCGCAGCGCGGCCCCCACCACGGCCGAGGCCCCCAGGTTGTTGCCGAACGCGGTCGCCACGAACGAGGCGAACCCGTACCGCCGGAACGGCAGCCGGTGCCCGACGTGCCGCAGCGCCATCGCGTCGTAGCCGGTCATCGTCAGGTACGAGCAGGCGGTCGCGGCGACGGCGGTGAGCACCGTCACCGGCCCCAGGGCCAGCAGGTCGTCGCCGAGCTGGTGCCACGGGTGGTGGCGGAACGTCCGGTGCAGCAGGGCGACGGCGGCGACGAGCAGCCCCACGCCGAGCACGAGCGTCAGGACGCGGCGCACGGACGGGGCCGGGGTCGGGAGGCTCACGCTCCTTGCCTCGGCACGGCGGGCGGTTTCCTTGACGGGCGCCGGGACGGCGTGGCACGCACCGGGCGCACTCCAACGGGTCGACGGGGGGGATCGGGAGCGGCGGGCGGGCCGCCGCGGGCACACCCTAGGGCGACCCGGCCCCCACCTCCGCCAGCAACGCGCCGATGCGGCGCAGGCCCTCGGTCAGCTCCGCCGCCGACGCCGCGTACGACAGCCGGACGTGGGTCGCGGCGGTGGCGTCGGAGAAGTCGCGGCCGGGGGTGAGGGCGACGTGGTGCCCGGCGAGGGCGCGGGCGCAGAACTCCCACGCGTCCAGGCCCGTCCCGCTGACGTCGACGTACACGTAGAACGCGCCGTCGGGCTCGACGGGCACGGGCAGGCCGAGGTCGGCCAGGCCGTCCAGCACGAGCCGGCGGCGGCGGGTGAACTCGACGCGGCGCTCCTCGCACAGCGCCAGCGACGCCGGGGTGAAGCAGGCCAGGGCGGCGTGCTGCACGGGGGTGGAGGCGGCGATGAAGTAGTTCTGCGCCAGCCGCTCCACCGGCGCGACGAGCTCGGCGGGCAGGACCGCCCAGCCCAGCCGCCACCCCGTCATCCCGAAGAACTTCGAGAAGCTGCCCACGACGACCGCGTCCGGGTCGGCGGTCAGGACCGTGCGGGCCGCGGTCCCGTCGGGGGCCGGGTCGGCGAGGTCGAGGTAGATCTCGTCGACGATGCGCCAGGCGTCGCGGCGGGCGGCCTCCGCGCAGATCGCGGCGAGCTCGGCGGCGGGCACGGACGTGCCGGTCGGGTTCGACGGGGACGCGACCATCACCGCGCTCGTGCGGTCGGTCCAGGCGTCCCGCAGGGCGCCGACGCTCAGCTGGTACCGCTGGTCCGGGCCCGTGGGCAGGGTGAGCGCGCGCCCGCCGAACGTGGAGACCAGCTGCCGGTTGCACGGGTAGGACGGGTCGGCCAGCAGGACGTCGTCGCCGGGGTCGACGGTCGCGGCCAGCACCAGCAGCAGCGCCGCCGACGCCCCGGAGGTGACCGCGACCCGGGCCGGGTCGACCTCGACGCCGTGCCGGGCGCGGTAGTCGGCGGCGATCGCGGCGCGCAGCTGCGGCAGCCCCAGCGCCGGGGTGTACGGCAGCGGGCGGCCGTCCATCACGTCCCGCATGGCGGCGAGGACGTCCGGCGGGGCGCCGACGTCGGGTTCGCCGATGCTGAGCCGCACGACGTGGTGCCCCTGCGCCTCCAGCGCCGCGGCCTGCTGGCCGAACGCGAGGGCGTGGAACGGCTCGGTCGTCGCGGCGCGGGTCGACAGCTTCACGCGCGCGCCCCCCGGTCGTCGTCGTCGGCGGGGACGCGGCACCAGCGCTCGACGAGCAGCCCGGCGACGAGCAGCAGCACCGAGACGAGGACGCCGGCGCCCGCCACGTACAGCTCGCCGCGGCGGGCGGCGATGTGCACCGTCGGCAGGTAGTGCACGCCCCAGCCCAGGAACACCCCGACGAGCAGGGCCCCGGCCACCGAGGCGGCCTTGGCCAGCGCCGCGGTGCGGGCCGCGCGCAGGGCGTCGATGCGGCGGGCCTTGTCCCCGTCCACCCACTGCTTGACGGGCCAGCCGACGCCGAGGACGGTGACCGCGAGGAGCGCGATCGTCGGGGGCGTGCGCCACATCAGGTCCGGTTCGGCGCGCCCGGAGGACACCCACACCTGCAGCCCCGACCAGGCCAGGACGGCGGCCAGGAACCCCAGCCCGACGAGCAGACCGGGGCGCGAGGGCCTCACCGGCCCAGCCCCGCGAGCAGGTCGGCGACGCGGCCGGCGGGCAGCTCGGCGTCGGGGTCCAGCTCCAGCCACGGGCCGAGGACGAAGGTGCGCTCGTGGGCGCGCGGGTGCGGCAGGACGAGCCCGTCCTCGTCCAGGACCGCGTCGCCGTGCACGATCACGTCGACGTCGATCGGGCGCGGGCCGTCGGGCACCTTCGTCGCGCGGTCCAGGCCGAGGGCGGCCTCCACGGCGTGCGCGGCGGCGAGCAGCTCGTGCGGGCCGAGGGTGGTGCGCACCAGGACGACGGCGTTGAGGAAGTCGGGCTGGTCGGGCACGGCCCCCACGGGGGCGGACTCCACGAACGTCGAGACCGCCTCGACGGTGACGCCGCCGGTCGCGGCGAGGGCGTCGACGGCGGCGCGCAGCGTCGCGGCGCGGTGGCCGAGGTTCGCGCCGAGGGCGAGGACGGCTCGGGTCACGGTCGGGTCCTCCGGATCGCCAGCTCCACGTCGTCGAACACCGCCGGGATCGGCGCCTGCGGCTTGTGGACGACGACGTCGACGGCCCGCACCCGCTCCGAGGCGGCCAGGCAGGTGTCCGCGACCCGCTGCGCGAGGGTCTCCACGAGGGCGACCGGTTCCCCCTCCAGCAGCGCGAGCAGCTCCAGCGCGAGGGTGCCGTAGTTCACCGTCGCGCCCAGGTCGTCGCCCGCGGCCGCCTCCCGGGTGTCCAGGTGCAGCGCGACGTCGAGGGCGAACGGCTGGCCCAGCTCGCGCTCGGGGGGCAGGACCCCGTGCCGGCCGACGCCGCGCAGCCCGCGCACGACGACGCGGTCCAGGACCCGGCCGTGGGCGTCGAGGACGGGGCCGGCGGCGTCGAGGGAGCTCACGCGGGGACCCCGCCCCGGGCCGCCGCCCACGCCGTGGCCACCTTGACGGCGGCGACGCTGGAGGGGACGTCGTGCACCCGGACGCCCCAGACCCCGCGCGCCGCGGCGAGCGCCGACACGGCGGCGGTCGCGGCGTCCCGGCCCGACGGCGGCGGCACCTCGCCGTCCACGGCCAGCAGGGCCCCGAGGAACCGCTTGCGGGAGGCGCCCACGAGCAGCGGCAGCCCGAGCCCGGCGAGGTCGTCGAGCCCGGCCAGCAGCGCCCAGTCGTGCTCGGCGGTCTTGGCGAACCCCAGGCCCGGGTCCAGGACGACCCGCTCGCGCGCGACGCCCGCGGACGTCACCGCGTGCAGGCGAGCGGTGAGCTCGGCCCGCACCTCGTCCACGACGTGCCCGTACACCGCCAGGGAGCCCATGACGTCGGAGGCCCCCCGCCAGTGGCTGAGGACGTAGACGCAGTCGAGCCCGGCGACGGTGGCGGCCATGTCCTCGTCGGCCAGCCCGCCGGAGACGTCGTTGACGACGACGGCGCCGGCGGCGACGGCCGCGCGGGCCGTCGCGGCGCGCATCGTGTCGACGCTGACCGGGACGCCCGCCGCGACCAGGCCCTCCACGACGGGCAGCACCCGGCGCAGCTCCTCGGCCGGGTCCACCCGGGTCGCGCCGGGGCGGGTGGACTCCCCGCCGACGTCGACGAGGTCGGCGCCCGCCGCGCGCAGCGCCACCCCGCGGGCCACCGGGTCGCCGGTGTGCCGGCCGCCGTCGGAGAAGGAGTCCGGGGTGACGTTCAGGACGCCCACGACCCGGGTGGGGCCGGGCGCCAGGAGGTCGCTCACCGGTGCCCCGCGACGATGAGGCTCATCGCCTCGGCGCGGGTGGCGGCGTTGCGCAGCGCCCCCCGCACGGCCGAGGTGACGGTCTTCGCGCCGGGTTTGCGGACCCCGCGGTACGTCATGCAGGAGTGCTCGGCCTCCACGACGACGATGACGCCGCGCGGGTGCAGGTGCTCGACGAGGGCGTCGGCGACCTGGGTCGTCAGCCGCTCCTGGAGCTGGGGGCGGCGCGCGTACACGTCGACCAGGCGGGCCAGCTTCGACAGGCCCGTGACGCGGCCGTGCTCGCCGGGGATGTACCCGACGTGCGCGACGCCGTGGAACGGCAGCAGGTGGTGCTCGCAGGTCGACTGGACCTCGATGTCCTTCACCAGCACCAGCTCGTCGTGCTCGAGGCCGAAGTCGGTGACGAGGACGTCGGCCGGTTCCAGCCACAGGCCGGAGAACAGCTCGGTGGCCGCCTTCGCGACCCGGGCCGGGGTGTCCCGCAGGCCCTCGCGGTCCGGGTCCTCACCGATGGCGAGGAGGAACTCCCGGACCGCGTTTTCGGCCCGCACCCGGTCGAACGCCCGACCGTCCGCGGCGGGCGTCCCCGTCGTGCTCACGGCTGCTCGTTCGTCCCGTCCTCGAAGCTCACCGGGGTCTGGAAACCCCCGGCGTGACCGTTCAGCGACCCCTCGTCGGGGCCCTTCACCGGCGGGATGTCCGAGACGTGCCGCCGCTCGGAGGACAGCCACACCGGGCGCTGCGGGCGCTTCACGACGGGCGCGAAGATCTCGGCCAGCTCGGCCTGGTTGAGGGTCTCCTTGTCCAGCAGCGCGACGACGAGCGCGTCCAGGACGGGGCGGTGCTCGACGAGGATCTCCCACGCCTCGTCGTGCGCGGCCTCGATGAGCCGGCGCACCTCCTCGTCGACGATCCCGGCGACGCCCTCGGAGTAGTCGCGCTCGTGGCCCATGTCGCGGCCGAGGAAGACCTCGCCCTGCCCCTGGCCCAGCTTGATCGCGCCGATCCGCTCGCTCATGCCGTACTGGGTGACCATCTTGCGGGCCATCCCGGTGGCCTTCTCGATGTCGTTGCTCGCCCCGGTCGTCGGGTCGTGGAACACGAGCTCCTCGGCGACGCGGCCGCCGAGGGCGTACGCGAGCTGGTCGAGGATCTCGTTGCGCGAGGTCGAGTACTTGTCCTCGGTGGGCAGCACCATCGTGTACCCGAGGGCGCGGCCGCGCGGCAGGATCGTCACCTTCGTCACCGGGTCGGTGTTCGGCAGCGCCGCGGCCACCAGCGCGTGCCCGCCCTCGTGGTACGCGGTGACCTTCAGCTCCTGCGGGCTCATGCGGCGGGTGCGCTTCTGCGGGCCGGCCATCACGCGGTCGATGGCCTCGTCCACGGCGGCATCGTCGATGACCTTGGCGTTCGCGCGGGCCGTCAGCAGCGCGGCCTCGTTGAGGACGTTGGCCAGGTCGGCGCCGGAGAACCCGGGGGTGCGGCGCGCCACCGACAGCAGGTCGGTGCCCGGCGCCATCGGCTTGCCCTTGGCGTGGACCTGCAGGATCTTGTGCCGGCCCTCCATGTCGGGGGCCTCGACGGCGATCTGCCGGTCGAACCGGCCCGGGCGCAGCAGCGCCGGGTCGAGGATGTCGGGGCGGTTCGTCGCCGCGATCATGATGACGTTGGTCTTGACGTCGAAACCGTCCATCTCGACGAGGAGCTGGTTCAGCGTCTGCTCGCGCTCGTCGTGACCGCCGCCCAGCCCGGCACCGCGGTGCCGGCCGACGGCGTCGATCTCGTCGACGAAGATGATCGCGGGCGAGTTCGCCTTGGCCTGCTCGAACAGGTCGCGGACGCGGGAGGCACCGACGCCGACGAACATCTCGACGAAGTCGGACCCGGAGATCGAGTAGAACGGGACGCCCGCCTCACCGGCGACGGCGCGGGCCAGCAGCGTCTTGCCGGTCCCGGGCGGGCCGTACAGCAGCACGCCCTTGGGGATCTTGGCGCCGACGGCCTGGAACTTCTCGCGGTCCTCGAGGAACTCCTTGATCTCGTAGAGCTCCTCGACGGCCTCGTCGGCCCCGGCGACGTCCGCGAACGTCGTCTTCGGGGTGTCCTTGGTCATCATCTTGGCCTTGGACTTGCCGAACTGCATGACCCGGTTGCCGCCACCCTGCATCTGGCTCATGAGGAACCAGAACAGCAGGACGAGCAGCAGGATCGGGCCGACGGTGAACAGCAGCGACTGCAGCACGCTGGTCGTGGGGACCTCGTCGGTCACCCCGTCCGGCGGCGGGTTGTCGCTCAGGGCCGTCAGGACCGCCGAGCCGCGCTGGGCGATGTAGTACGAGCGGACGGTGGTCGCGCCCTCGACGGTCTCCCCCGACTTCAGCTCGAGGTCGATGCGCTGGTTGCCGTCGGTCAGGGTGGCGCTCTGGACCTTGCCGTCCTGGATCAGCTTCAGCGCGCGGGTCGTGGAGACCTCCGCGGTGCCGCTGGACGCGAAGAAGGAGGCACCGATCGCGACGGCCGCGATGGCCACGACGATCCACAGCCACGGACCACGGACGATGCGCTTGAGAGTGTTGGGCATCAGATGGAGGGGTCGCCCCCTGTCCCTCCTGCTCGAACCAGCCTGACGTTCGACGGTACACCGCGGCCCCGACGGGCCGCCCACGGTCCGTCGCCGCAGGTCCTACGCAGCTCGAACGGGCGGGACCACGCCCCTGTTCCGTCCCGTCCCCGCGGTTTCGCCGTCGGCGTACGCCCGCCGGCGGGCGGTCGGGCGGGCGTCAGTCGAGCCCGAGGCGGGCGTAGGCGCCGAGCACCGTGCGCTCGGACTCGGTCAGGTAGGCCTCCAGCTCGGCCGCCGCCGCGACGCCGCCGGCGGCGAGGAAGGTGTCGAGCACGGCGCGGTTGCGGGCCACGAACCGGCCGTGCAGGGCCTGCGGGTCGCCGATCACGAGGAAGGCCAGCCGCAGCTCGGCCGCCAGCTGCCGGTGGGTGCGCAGCAGGCGCGGGCTGTCGGACAGCGAGACCAGCGCCTCGTGGAAGGCCATGTTCGCCGTCCCGACGCCCGCCCAGTCCCCCGCGGCGACGGCGGTGTCCGCCGCCTCGACCGCGGCCCGCATCCGGCCGGTCGCCGGGTGCTGGGCGTCGGCCCGGGCCAGCGCCCCGGCCTCGACGTGGCGCCGGACGCGGTAGATGTCGAGCACGTCGGCCACCCGGGGCGCGGTCACCGAGACCCCGCGGTGCGGGACGTGCTCGAGCAGGCCCTGCTCGGCCAGCACGCGGAAGGCCTCGCGCAGGGTGTTGCGGGAGACGGAGAAGCGCTGCGCCAGCGCGGACTCGGACAGGCGCTGGCCCGGGCGGAACTCCCCCGCGGCGATCCGGGCGCTGAGCAGCTCCGCCAGGGTGCCGCCCCCCTCGACGGCCTCGGGGGACAGCGCGGCGGTGGGGGTCACCCCGCCATCGTAGGTGGCCGCCGGCGCCGGGGCGGGGACGCCCGTCGATCAGTGATGTCACACGAACGCAACACGACGCAACATGTTGTTCAACAAAGTCCGCCATTGTGTTCGGCAACCAGCGGTGCCAGAGTGCTGCCTCCAGGCAGCGACGCCACGTCCCCGGGGAGCACGCATGTCCGACCAGCCAGTGCAGGAGAGCAGCACCCCCGCCTTGAGCACGAGCCGGCGGTCCCGCCGCGGCCCGGTCATCGGCGCGATCTTCCTGATGGCCACCTCCGCCATCGGACCGGGCTTCATCACCCAGACCGCCACGTTCACCGCCACGCTCGGGGCGGCCTTCGCCTTCGCGATCCTGATCTCGATCCTCATCGACTTCGCCGTCCAGATGAACGTCTGGCGGCTCATCACGGTCACCGGCAAGCGCGCGGGCGACCTGGCCAACAGCGCCGTGCCCTACAGCGGCCACGTCCTGACCGTCCTCATCGTCGTGGGCGGCCTGGCCTTCAACATCGGCAACATCGCCGGCGGCGGGCTGGGCCTGAACGCCCTGCTCGGCCTCGACCCCAAGGTCGGCGGCCTGGTCACCGGCGCGCTGGCCATCGCGATCTTCCTGTTCAAGCGCGCCGGGACCGTCGTGGACCGCGTGGTGCTGGTGCTGGGCGTCGGCATGATCGTCATGACCGTGGTCGTGGCGTTCGTCTCCGCCCCGCCCGTCGGGGACGCCTTCCGGCAGACCTTCGTGCCCGACACGGTCAACTTCGCGACCATCACCACGATCGTCGGCGGCACCGTCGGCGGCTACATCACCTACGCCGGGGCCCACCGCTACCTGGACTCCGGGCAGACCGGCGTCGAGCACGTCCGCGACGTCCACCGCGCCTCGGTCACCGGCATCCTCGTCACCGGCGTCATGCGGTACGTGCTGTTCCTGGCGATCCTCGGCGTCGTCGCCTCCGGCGTCGCGCTCGACCTGTCCGGCCAGGCGGCCAACCCCGCGGGGCAGGCCTTCGGCGCCGTGCTCGGCGACGCCGGCATCCGCGTCTTCGGCGCGATCTTCTGGGCCGCCGCGATCACCTCCGTCATCGGCGCCGCGTACACGTCCTCGACGTTCCTCTCCACCTTCTCCCGCAAGCTGTCCGGCGGGTGGCCGCTGCAGCTGACGACCGTCGGCTTCATCGTCGTCTCGCTCGCCGTCTACCTGGCCATCGGCACCGCGCCGGCCGCGCTGCTGGTGTTCGTGGGCGGCTTCAACGGGCTGATCCTGCCGATCGGGATGACGGTGTTCCTCTACATCGGCTGGTTCCGCCAGCGCGACGTGCTCGGCGGTTACCGGTACCCGGTGTGGCTGCTCGTCGTCGGCACGATCGCGCTGGCCATCAGCTACTACATGGCCTCGCGGTCCATCGGCCCCGTCTTCGACTTCCTCACCGCCTGACCCGCCCCCGCCCGGAAGGACCCCCGTGACGACCGTCGACCTCAACTCCGACCTCGGGGAGAACACCCCCGACCGCCCGGTCTCCGACGACGCGGCGATGCTGCGCGTCGTCACCAGCGCGAACGTCTCCTGCGGCTTCCACGCCGGCAGCCCCGAGGGCATCCGCGAGACGGTGCTGGCCGCGTCGCGGGCGGGCGTCGCGATCGGCGCCCACCCCGGCTACCGCGACTACGAGAACTTCGGCCGCGAGCGCCTGGACCTGCCGGCCGCGACGCTGCAGGCCCACGTCGAGTACCAGCTCGGTGCGGTGTGGGCGCTGGCCCGGTCCGTCGGGGACGCCGTGGTCTACGTGAAGCCGCACGGCGCGCTGTACAACACGATGGCCGTCGACGAGGCGACGGCCTCGGTGGTCGTGGCCGCGGTCAAGGCCGTCGACCCCTCGCTCGTGGTGCTGGGCCTGGCCGGCGGGGTCGCCCTCGACGTCGCCGACCGGGCCGGGCTGCCCACGGCGGCCGAGGCGTTCGCCGACCGCGCCTACACCCCGGCCGGGCAGCTGGTCTCCCGCAAGGAGCCCGGCGCGGTGCTGCACGACGCCGACCTGGTGGCCCGGCGCATGGTGCGGCTGGTGCAGGAGGGCGTGGTCGAGGCGATCGACGGCACCGACGTGCCGGTGCGGGCGCAGTCGCTGTGCGTGCACGGCGACTCCCCCGGAGCGGTCGGGATGGCCGCGGCGACCCGCGCCGCGCTGATCGACGCCGGCGTGGGGATCGCGCCGTTCACCGCGGGAGCGCGCTGATGGTCGCCCTCGCCCCCGAGGAGCTGCGCCGCGAGGCCCGGCAGGCGCGGGCGGCCTACCGGGCCGGGCGCCGCGGGCCCACCAGCGGCGTCGCGCCCGGGATGACGCAGGCCAACCTCGTGGCCGTCCCGGCGGACTGGGCGTTCGAGGTGCTGCTGTACGCCCAGCGGAACCCGCGGGCCTGCCCCGTCCTGGACGTCCTGGAGGCCGGGCAGGTCGAGTCGGCCCTGGCACCGGGCTCGGACGTGCGCACCGACCTGCCCGCCTACCGGGTCTTCCGCGACGGGGTGGTGGTCGAGGAGGTCACCGACGCGACGGCGCACTGGGACGGCCTCGTCACGCTGCTCATCGGGTGCAGCTTCACCTTCGAGACGCCGCTGCTGGCGGCCGGGATCCCGGTGCGCCACCAGGAACTGGGCCGCAACGTCCCGATGTACCGCACGGACCGGCCCTGCGCCCCGGCCGGCCGGCTGCGCGGCGACCTCGTCGTCTCGATGCGCCCGGTCCCGGCCGACCGGGTCGCCGACGCCGTGGCGATCACCGGCCGGTTCCCCGCCGTGCACGGCGCCCCCGTGCACGTCGGCGACCCCTCCGCGCTGGGGATCGCCTCGCTGGACTCCCCCGACTTCGGCGACCCGCCCGTCGTCCGGGATGGGGAGGTCCCGGTGTTCTGGGCCTGCGGGGTGACCCCGCAGGTGGCGCTGTTCGCGTCCCGCCCGCCGTTCGCGGTGACCCACGCGCCGGGGCACATGTTCATCACGGACGTGCTGGACACCGAGTACGACGTCACGAGGGCCTCGTGAGGTTCCTGCCCGTCAGCGACACCGCCGTCATGGTCGAGGCCGCCGACCTGGACGAGAGCACCCGGCTGTTCACCGCGCTGGTCGCCGCCGACCTGCCCGGCGTCCGCGAGGTCGTGCCGGCCGCCCGCACGATCCTGGTGGTCCTCGACCCGCGGGTGACCTCCCCCGCCGAGCTCGTCGGGCGGCTGCGGACGGTCGAACCGGCGTCCGGCGTCGCGTCCGGTGGGCGGTCGGTGACCGTCGAGGTCCGCTACGACGGCCAGGACCTCGACGAGGTCGCCGGGTTCCTCGGCTGCTCGGTCGACGAGCTCGTCCGCCGGCACCAGGCCGCGACCTGGACGGTCGCCTTCACCGGGTACGCCCCCGGTTTCGGGTACCTCGTCGCCGACGACGCGTCGTTCGACGTCCCGCGCCGGCCGTCCCCGCGCACCCGGATCCCCGCCGGGTCGGTCGGGCTGGCCGGGAAGTTCTCCGGCGTCTACCCCCGCGAGAGCCCCGGCGGCTGGCAGCTGATCGGCCGCACCGACGCGGTGATGTGGGACATCGACCGGGACCCGCCGGCGCTGTTCGCGCCGGGGACCACGGTGCGGTTCCGGCAGGCCGACCGCGAGCTCGTGCCCGTGCGCGACGCCCCCGCCGCGGCCGTGGACTCCGCGCACGCCGTGGAGGTCGTCTCCCCCGGGGTCCAGCTGCTGCTGCAGGACCCCGGGCGCCCCGGGCACCTCGCCGAGGGGGTGGCCCCCTCCGGGGCGGCCGACCGCGGCGCGCTGCGCACCGCCAACCGCGCCGTCGGGAACGCCCCGGGCGCGGCCGCCCTCGAGCTCGCCGGTGGCGGGGCCGTCCTGCGGTTCACCGGGGCCGGGGTGCTCGCCCTGGCCGGAGCCGGGATCGACGCGTCGCTGCGGGCGGCCGACGGGACCCGCGTCCCCGTCCCGGCGGCGCGCCCGGTGGCCGTGGAGGACGGCGACGAGCTGCGGCTGGGCGCCCAGCACGACGGGCTGCGCACGGTCGTGGCGGTCCGCGGCGGTTTCGACGTCCCCGCCGCGCTCGGGTCGCTGGCGACGGACACCCTGTCCGGGATGGGCCCGCAGCCGCTGCGCGCCGGGGACCGGCTGGCGCTGCACGGCCCCGCGGCCGCCCCGCACGCCGTCGACCCCGGACCGCACCCCCCGCCCGCGCTGCCCGCCCGCGGGCGGGTCGTCGAGCTGGACGTCGTCCTCGGCCCCCGCACCGACTGGTTCACGCCCGCCGCGCTGGAGACCCTGACCGCGCAGGAGTGGGAGGTCACGGCCCGCTCGGACCGCGTCGGCCTGCGCCTGGCCGGGGAGGTCCCGCTGGAGCGGGCGCGGGACGGGGAACTGCCCAGCGAGGGCGCGGTGACCGGGGCGATCCAGGTCCCGCCGGACGGTCAGCCCGTGCTGTTCGGCCCCGACCACCCGCTGACCGGCGGGTACCCCGTCATCGGGGCCGTCGTCGACGCCCACCTCGACCTCGTCGGCCAGCTGCCCCCCGGCGCCCGCGTCCGCTTCCGCCCGCGCGCCCCCTTCGCCGAACTGTGAGGAGCCCCATGCAGACCGTCCTGATCGCCAACCGCGGTGAGATCGCCGTGCGGGTGGTCCGCGCCGCGGCCGAGGCCGGGCTGCGCTCGGTCGCCGTCTACGCCGACCAGGACGCCGACGCCCTGCACGTGCGGCTGGCCGACGCGGCCGTGGCGCTGCCCGGGGACACGGCGGCGCAGACCTACCTGAACGTCGAGGCGCTGCTGGCGGCGGCGCGGGCGTCGGGCGCCGACGCCGTGCACCCCGGCTACGGGTTCCTGTCCGAGAACGCCGGGTTCGCCCGGGCCGTCGAGGACGCCGGGCTCACCTGGATCGGCCCGGCCCCCGAGACCATCGAGGCCCTGGGCGACAAGGTGACGGCGCGCGCCATCGCCCGCGACGCCGGCGCCCCCCTGGCCCCGGGGACGACCGCGCCGCTGGCCGACGCCGCGCAGGCCGAGGCGTTCGCCGACGAGTTCGGCCTGCCGATCATGATCAAGGCCGCGCACGGCGGCGGCGGGCGCGGGATGCGGGTGGCGCGCACCCGCGAGGAGGTCGCCGACGCCTTCGAGTCCGCGACCCGCGAGGCCGTGGCCGCGTTCGGGCGCGGTGAGTGCTTCGTCGAGAAGTTCCTCGAACGGCCCCGGCACCTGGAGGTCCAGGTCCTCGGGGACGGGAACGGTTCGGTCACCGTCGTGGGCGACCGCGACTGCTCGCTGCAGCGCCGCAACCAGAAGCTCGTCGAGGAGGCCCCGGCCCCCGGGCTGAGCGCCGGCCAGCGCGAGACCCTCCACCGGGCGGCGCGCGACATCTGCGCCGCGGTGCGGTACCGCGGCGCGGGCACGGTCGAGTTCCTGCTGGGCGCCGACGGCACGCTGTCGTTCTGCGAGGTGAACACCCGCTTGCAGGTGGAGCACCCCGTCACCGAGCTCGTGACCGGCGTCGACCTGGTGCGCGAGCAGTTCCGCATCGCCGCCGGCCAGGGGCCGTCGTTCACCGCGACCCCCGAGGTCCGCGGCCACGCGTTCGAGTTCCGCGTCAACGCCGAGGACCCGGGCCGGGGTTTCCTGCCCAGCCCCGGGCGGGTCTCGGTGCTGCGCGTCCCCTCGGGCCCGGGGGTCCGGTGGGACGGCGGGGTGGAGGCCGGCGACTCCGTCGCCGCCGCGTTCGACTCCCTCGCGGGGAAACTGCTCGTCCACGCCGGTGACCGCGACGCCGCCCTGGCCCGCGCCCGCCGCGCGCTGGCCGAGTTCCAGGTCGAGGGCATCGCCACCGTGCTGCCGTTCGCACGCGCCGTCGTCGACGAACCCGACTTCTCCACGGAGGGTTTCGCGGTCGGCACGCAATGGATCGAGACGGAGCTGATGCCGCGGCTGGAACCGCAGCTGCGCCCCGCCCCCGCCGACGGGCCCGCGCTGCAGCGCTTCGGCGTCGAGATCGACGGGCGGAGGGCCACGATCGGGCTGCCCGCCGCGTTCCTCGCCGCGCTGGGACCCGTCGGTTCCGCGCGTGCCACCGCCGCCGAGGCCGAGGCCGGCCCGGACGAGGACGCCCTGACCGCCGCCACCCCGGGCACCCTGACCCGGTGGCTCGTCGAGGACGGCGCGCAGGTGGACGAGGGGCAGGACGTGGCCGTCGTGGAGGCCATGAAGATGGAGGCGCGGGTCGCCGCGCACCGGGCGGGGACCGTGCAGCGGGTCGCGCAGGAAGGGGCGCCGGTCGGCGCGGGGGAGGTGCTGGCGCGGATCGGGTGAGGTGCGCCGGGGCTCGTGCCCGTCAGGAGGTGCTGCGTCACTGATCGGCAGTGGGTGAGTGAGTCCACGTGCCGGCCGAGGATCCCCGGCCGGCGGGCTCCCCTCCCTGGTGCTCGGGTCAGCGGACGCGCTGCCCCGCCGCCTCGACCAGCGTCGTCGCCCGTCGCAGCGCAGTGGTGCAGCCGCTCGCCGACACGTTGCTGAGGCCGTAGTGGCCGGCGTCCTTGAGGTCCAGCACCTCGCGCAGGGCCTTCGCCAGCGCCGCGTCGCCCGTTATCTCCTGCAGCAGCCCGATCGCCTGCCGGTGGTCCTGACCTCGCGAGCGGATCCCGGCAGCGGAGCAGCAGATGGCGTCGGCGGCGGCGATGGCAGCGAGGACCGCGTTGCCGGTGGCGACGGTCGCGGCCTCGGCCAGGTCCTCGGCCTGCACGAGCTCGGCGACCTCCAGGTACAGCCGGGCCTGTCGGAGGCGGGTTCGCGCATCGGCCGGAGTGCAGGGTGCTGTCCGCGAGATGCGTCCGCTCACGAGGCCGCTCGCAGCAGGTCCCTCAGGTCCGGCCCGACCAGCACCCTGCCGTCGAGCCGCAGGCTGCCGATGAGCGGCTGATCCTCACGTACCGCTGTCGCCAGGTCGGTGGCGCTGACGTGGACGACCTGCACGGGGTTGCCGGTCAGCGCCTCGAGTTCACCACCGGTGGCGTGCACCTGCTCCGCCCAGGCTCCATCAGGGTCGACGTCGTCGGCGCGCACCACCAGGAGGTCCAGGTCGCTGTCCGGGCCCGCCTCCCGGCGCACCCAAGAGCCGAAGAGCACCACGGCCCGTGCGGGGGGCGACCAGCGGTGCAGCCGCTCGACGAGCCACTCCTCGACGGCCAGGTCCGCGTCGACGACCGCCAGCACGGGGGCGGCGAGGACGTGGGCGCGGTTCAGCCGGTACTGGACCGCCGGCCCGACGTCCTCGGCTCCCACGAGCCCGTGCTCCACGAGGCGGTGCAGGCAGGCCCTGGTGCGGGCGTAGGAGCGGCCGGTGAGGCGGGCCACCGCCGCGCCGCTGAGGGGGCGGTGCGTCCTGGCCAGCACCCGCAGGACGTCCGCGTCCACGGTGGGCGCGATCGTGCGCAGGGGGTTGGCGGCATCCACGGACGCCAACCTATCGCCATCGCGATACCCCTATCGCGATAACGATAGGTAGTGAGGCTCAGCTGTAGACGTGCGGCGCCAGCGTCGCCACGCAGTCCAGGTTCCGGTACTTGTCGGCGAAGTCCAGCCCGTACCCGACGACGAACTCGTTGGGGATGTCGTAGCCGACGTACTCGACGTCGACCTCGACCTTGGCGGCGTCGGGCTTGCGCAGCAGCGCGCACACCTTCACCGACGCCGGGCCGCGCGAGGACAGGTTCGCCAGCAGCCACGACAGGGTCAGGCCGGAGTCGATGATGTCCTCCACGACCAGCACGTGCCGGCCGGAGATGTCGGTGTCGAGGTCCTTGAGGATCCGCACGACCCCCGAGCTCTTGGTGCCCGAGCCGTAGGAGCTGACGGCCATGAAGTCCATCGACAGCGGGATCTGCATGGCGCGGGACAGGTCGGCCATGACCATCGCGGCGCCCTTGAGGACGCCGACGAGCAGCACGTCCTTGTCGGCGTAGTCGCGGTCGAGGTCGGCGGCGAGCTCGGCGACCCGGGTCGCCACCTGCTCCTTCGTCAGCAGCACGTGCTCGAGGTCGGTACCGGCGGTCGCGGCGTCCACGCAGTTCTCCCGTGGTGGTCATCGGTGGGGGGTGAGGACGAGCCTGCCACACGCGCGGGCCCCCTCCGCACCACCGGGCAGGTGCACCGGGCCCTGCCCGCGCCAGTCCAGCAGCAGCGCCTCCAGGGCGTCGACGTGCCCGGCGGTCAGCGCCCCCGCCGGGCAGCCGGACGCGAGCGCCGCCGCGCGCAGCCAGCGGCGGCGCAGGGCGGGGCGGGCGGCGAGCAGGTCGGCCACGGCGGCCGAGCCGTCGCGGAAGGGGGTGCCGGCGGCGGCGATCTCGTCGAGGGCGTCGGCGTCGTCGCGGGCGGCGCGGGCGGTGCGGGCCAGGGCGCGGGCGAACCCCGGGCCCAGCGCGGACTCCAGGAGCGGCAGCACGTCGTGCCGGACGCGGGAGCGGGTCAGGGCCGGGTCGGCGTTGGCGGGGTCCTCCCACGGCTCCAGCCCGTCGAGGGCGGCGCGGACGACGGCGCGCGGGACGCCCAGCAGCGGCCGGTGGAAGATCCCCCGGACGGCGGGCATCCCGGCCAGCGACCGGGTGCCGGAGCCGCGGGCCAGGCCGAGCAGGACGGTCTCGGCCTGGTCGTCGAGGGTGTGGGCGAGCAGCACCGCGACCGCGCCCTCCCGCTGCGCGACGCGGGTCAGGGCCTCGTAGCGGGCGGTGCGGGCGGCGGCCTCGGGACCACCCGTCCGGCCCACCGCGACCCGCACGCTGAGCACCGGGTCCAGGCCGAGGTCGCGGCCCTGCCGCACGACGCGGGCGGCGACGTCGGCCGAGGCCGGGTGCAGGCCGTGGTCGACGGTGACGAGCCCGGCGGTGACGGACCCGGCGGCGCGGGACGCGAACGCGGTGGCGGCGGCCAGGGCCAGGGAGTCCGCTCCCCCGGAGCAGGCGACGAGCACGGGGCCGTCGAGGTCGCGCAGGACGCGGCGGACGGCGACGCGCACCGCCGCGACCGCCGGGGGCGGCCCGCCCACCTCAGGCGTGGACGCGGGCGACCCAGGCGTCCGGGTCGGCGATCTCGGCGGGCAGCGGCAGGTGCTCGGGGGCGGTCCAGACGACGTTCAGGCCGTCCCAGCCGACCGCGGCGACGACGGCGCGCACGAACTTCGCGCCGTCGGCGTACTGCCGGGTCTTGGCGTCGAGGCCGAGCAGGCGGCGCAGCACCTGGTCCAGGGAGGACCGGCCGCGCCCGCGGCGCTGGGTGAAGCGGGCGCGGATGGTCTTGACCGACGGCACGACCTTCGGGCCGACGTCGTCCATGACGACGTCGGCGTGCCCCTCCAGCAGCGACATGACGGCGACGAGGCGGGCGACGCGCTCGCGCTGGCCGGGGGTCTGCAGGAGGTCGGCGAGGCCGACGCCGCTGCCCTCGGCGGTGCCGCGCAGCACGTCGGGCAGGGACCGCAGGGCGCCGGTGAGGCGTTCGGACAGGTCGCGGGGCTGGCCGAGCAGCTCGGTGGACAGGCCGCGGGCCTCGTCGGTCACCCAGCGGCGCAGCCACGGGTGCGCGCCGAACTGCAGGCGGTGCGCCTCCTCGTGCAGGCAGACCCAGCGGCGGAAGTCGTGGGGGTCGACGCCGAGGTCGCGCTCGACCTGGACGACGTTGGGGGCCACCAGCAGCAGCCGGCCGGGGGTGCCCTCGTCGACGCCGGCGAAGACGTCGAACTGCCCCAGGACGCGGCTGGACAGGAAGGACAGCAGGCTGCCGAGCTCGGCGCCGGTGGTGCGGCGGCCGACGGCCGTGGTGGCGCGGTCCACGGCCAGCCCGGCGCGGCCGGGGGCGGTGGCGCCGGGGCGGGCGGGGACGACGACGGGACCCAGCAGGGTCCGGAAGGCGTCGACGTTGGCCTGCGCCCAGGACGCGCGGTCGACGACGAGGGCCGGGGGCATCGGGACCGGCGAGGTCAGGTGCGCGGTCGCCGCGACGGGCCCGGCGGCCTCGGCGGCCGCCGCGCGCAGCTCGGCGACGACGTCGTCGATCTCGTCGCGGCCCAGCTTCGGGCCGGGCTTGACCAGCTTCGCGGCGACGGAGGCGGCGAGGTCGAAGTCGACGAGCTCGCCGACGGCGCGTCCCACCGCCTGCCCGGTCCCCTCGGCGGGCAGGTCGTCCGGGCCCCCGCCCGCGACACCCCCCGCGACCACGTCGATCTCGTCCCCCGGTGCACGCATGCCCGCACGGTACGCGGACCGGCACCGGGCGGGGTCACCGGCAAGGTCACCGGCAGCCGCAGGCCGCCAGCGCGGTCGCGAAGCGGTCCTGGGCGCGGCGGGCCGGGACCGACCCGCCGGGGGCCACGGCGTCCGACATCACGGCGAAGGCCAGCAGCCGCCCGTCGGCGTCGCGCAGGAACCCCGCGAGGCTGCTGACCCCGGTCAGGGTGCCGGTCTTGGCGCGCACGACCCCGGCGGCGGCGACGGAGCCGGGCTCGTCGTAGCGGTCGTGCAGGGTGCCGTTGACGCCCGCGACGGGCAGGCCCGCGGCCACGGTCCCGAGCTCGGGGTGGTCGCCGGAGGCGACCAGGGCCAGCACGCCGGTGAGGGCGCGGGCCGGGATCCGGGTGTCGCGGCCCAGGCCGCTGCCGCCCTGCAGGCTCACCCCGGTCACGTCGACGCCCAGCGCGGCGACCTCGTCGACGACGGCCCGGGAGGCGTCGTCGAAGGTGCCGGGGCGGTCGGTGGCCAGCGCCACGCGCCGGGCGAGCACCTCGGCGAGGGTGTTGTCGCTGGTGGTGAGCATGAACTCGACCTGCTCGGCCGTGGTGGCGGACTCGACGGCGGCGAGCTCGCGGGCGCCGGGCTGGGCGGGGGTGCGCACCACGGGCCCGCCGCCGGCGTCCAGGACGGTGATGCCGGCGTCGGTGAGGTGCCGGACGAACACGAGGGCGGCGCCGAGGGCGGGGTCGGCGGCCCGGGGCGCGGTCTCCCCCTCGGCCAGGCGGCCCTCGTCGACGGCCAGCGGCGCGATCGGCATGACGAAGCCGGACCCGACGTCGCCGGTGCCCCAGCCCGGGGAGGTGGCCGGGCCGGTGAAGGAGGCGTCGTCGAGGCGGACCGCGACGGTGGTGCGGCCGGCGGCGCGCAGGGCGTCGGCGGTGCGGGCGGCGAGGTCGCCCAGGCCGGCGTGGCCGTCGACGGCGTCGGGGTCCCCCGCGCCGGCGGCCAGCAGCACGTCGCCGCCGGCGACGAGGACGACCTCGTCGGGGGTGGCGCCGTCGACGACGCGCGTGGTGGCGCGGGTCGTCCCGCCGAGGGCGCGCAACGCGGCGACGGCGGTGAGGACCTTCGTCGTGGAGGCCGGGGTGCGGGGCACGTCGGCGGCCGAGGAGAGCAGCACGTCCCCGGTGAGGGCGTCGACGACCTGGGCCGAGACGGACGCGCCGAGCGCGGGGTCGGCCAGCAGCGGGCCGAGGGTGCCGCCGAGGACGGCGGGGTCGGGCACGGGGGCGGCGGCGTCCAGGGCGGGCAGGACGGGGGCGGCGGTGCCGTCGGCGGTGGCGCCGGGGGCCGTCGGCAGCGGCGTCGCGGTCGGCGCGGGGGTGGTGGTCAGGGGCCCGGGGACGGCGTCGACGGCGTCGAGCCCGGCGTACCCGCCGGCGAGGACGACAGCGGTGGCGGCGGTGACGATCGCGGTCGCGGCCCTGCGCACGCTGGTGCTCCCCCCGTCCCTGCGGCTACGCCCGGTCACGGGCGGGTGCAGCCCGGTTCGTTCGACGGGCCCCGTCTGCGCGACACTAGCGCGGTCCGCCGGCCGGGAGCCCTCCGGCCGGCCTGCCGAGAGCGCAGCCCCACCGCGCCGAGATGAGGAGTCCCGTGAGCACCCCAGTCGAGTTCGACGCGACCATCGAGATCCCCAAGGGTCAGCGGAACAAGTACGAGGTGGACCACGAGTCCGGGCGGATCCGCCTGGACCGCATGCTGTTCACCTCCACCCGCTACCCGCACGACTACGGGTTCATCGAGGGCACGCTGGGCGAGGACGGGGACCCGCTGGACGTCCTCGTCATCCTCGAGGAGCCGACCTTCCCCGGCTGCCTGATCACCTGCCGCGCCATCGGCATGTTCCACATGCGCGACGAGGCCGGCGGCGACGACAAGGTCCTCGCCGTCCCCGCGGGCGACCCGCGCTGGGAGAACATCCAGGACCTGGCCGACATCAGCGAGTTCGACCGCCTGGAGATCCAGCACTTCTTCGAGACCTACAAGGACCTCGAGCCGGGCAAGAGCGTCGAGGGCGCCAACTGGGCCGGGCGCGAGGCGGCCGAGAAGGAGATCCAGGCGAGCATCGAGCGCGCCAAGGGCACCTCCTACGAGCTGGGCGCCTCGGGCCACTGAGGTCGCGGGGCCCGGGTCGCCGACCCGGGCCCCGCCCCGGCCCCGCCCCGGCCCCCTCCCCGGGGGCGAACGGGCGAACACCGCCGCGGCCGTGCCGCCCCCGCGCGCCCGGCCGTTACGATCGACTGTCGTCGCGACGACGACCGCCCCTCCACGAGGGTCACGAGCAGGGGGGATCGATGTCCGGACTCATGCAGATCGGCGAGGTCGTCGAACGGGTCGGGTACAGCTTCCGCACCATCCGCTACTACGACGAGATGGGCCTGGTCTCCCCCACCCGGCGCAGCCCCGGCGGCTTCCGCCTCTACACCGAGATGGACGTCTACCGCCTCCTCATCCTGAAGCGGATGAAGCCGCTGGACTTCTCCCTCGACGAGATGCGCGAGCTGCTGTCCGTCCTGGACGCCCTCGACGGCCGCGTCCCCTCGGACACCCCCCGCGAGGAGCTGTTCGCCCGGCTCGACGAGTTCCGCCGGGCCGCCGAGGACCGCGTCGAGAAGCTCCGCGACCGGCTGATGATGGCCGAGGAGTTCGCGCAGCGGCTGCGCGACGAGGCCGAGGGCCGCACCGACGGCGGCTCCCCCGCCCCCGAGCCGCCCGTCCGCGACACCGTCTGACCCACCGGCCCGGGCGCGGGCGCTCAAGGCGGGGCGCCGGCCGGCCGACAGCCCCACGTGCTCACCCGCGCGCTGCCCGCCGCCGTCACGACGGTCCTGCTCGTCCTCGCGGGGGCCGTCCTGCTGCACCAGCCGGCGTCGACCACCGCCGCCGGGCGCATCACCCGCGCCGGCGCGCAGGAGGTCTGCCTGCGCACCGCCGGGCACGACGTCTGCCTCGACCGCGGGCACGTCGACCACCTGCGCCTGGCCGGGGTGCGCGCCGGGGACTGCGCCGACGTCACCTGGAGCGGCGACCTCGTCGTCGCCGCGTCCCTGCGCTCCGTCGTCCCGGTGAGCTGCTGACCCTCAGCCCGCGAACGGCAGCGCCGGCATCCCCTTGACGCCCGGCACGTACCGGAAGACGCTGCCCGCCGCGGGGTCGTCGTCGTCGTCGAGCCCCTCGCGCGAGGTCGTGATGAACAGCTCGGAGTGGTCGTCACCGCCGAAGGTGCACGCCGTGACCTGGCGGGCGCCGACCTCCACCACCGCGTCGAGGGTGCCGTCGGGGGCGTAGCGGCGCACCGCCGACCCGCCGAACAGGGCCGTCCACACGCCGCCCTCGGCGTCGACGGTCAGCCCGTCGGGCCGGTTGCGGCCCGAGTCGTCGTTGACCTGCGCGAACGTGCGCCGGTTGGTCAGGCCCCCGTCGCGGGAGTAGTCGAAGACGTCGGTCTTCCCGGTGGGGGTGTCGTTGTAGTACGCCAGGGTCCCGTCCGGGCTCCAGGCCAGGCCGTTGGAGATCGTCACGCCCTCGACCACCGGGGTCGTCGTGCCGTCGGGGTCGAGGCGGAAGACCGTCGCGCGGCCCGTGCCGGCGCCGTCGGCCTGGTCGTAGGCCATGTTCCCGGCGTAGAAGCGGCCGTCGGGGTCGCAGCCGCCCTCGTTCATGCGCAGCCGATCCTGCGGCCCCCACAGCTCCGGCAGCACGGTCAGCTCCCCCGCCGCGTCCTCCAGGACGATGCCGCGCTCGACGGCCAGCACCGCGCCCCCGCCCACCCGCGGGCGGGTGATGGCGACGACGTCGCCGTAGTGCCGGCGGCTGGTCGACCCGTCCGGGGCCAGCGTCACGACGTCGCCCTCGTAGAGGTCGACGAACCGCAGCCCTCCCCAGGTCGGGGACCAGCAGGGCCCCTCGCCGTGTCCCAC
The DNA here is from genome assembly GCF_050871975.1 of Kineococcus rugosus. NCBI lineage: Bacteria > Bacillati > Actinomycetota > Actinomycetes > Kineosporiales > Kineosporiaceae > Kineococcus > Kineococcus rugosus. The sequence goes on from NZ_JBJLSJ010000007.1 coordinate 142,277, forward strand.
GATCCGGTCGGTGATGCGCTCCGCTGCTGCCACGTCCCGCACCCTAGTGGGCGCTCCGGCCCCGGGCGCGGCGCGGGCCCGGCTCGGGCGAACGGGCGATCCCACCTCGAGGCGGGGGCCGGACGCGCCGAGAAGACGGTGTGCCCGCCGTCCCGCCCGCCGTCACCGCCTCGCGGTCCACCGCCGCCGCGATGGGGGTCTTCCTGGTGACCGGCGGGCTGATCTCGGTGGCCCTCGCCTCCGGGACCGACGTCGTCCTCGACGCCCGGGGCCTGGGGCTGCTCGCGCTCGGGGCGGTCGCCGCCGCGACGGGGGCGGCCATGCTCGCGGTCGGGCACCGGGTGCCCCCGGCCGGGTACCACGCCGTCGTCGGCCTCGGCACGGCCCTCATCACCGCCGCGGCGCTGCTGATGCCCTCGGCGACCACCGCCCTGGCCGTCGGCGGCCTCTACACCTTCATCGTCGTCGACGTCGTCTACTTCTTCAGCCGCCGCCAGGCCGCCGCGCACCTGGCGAGCGTCGCCGTCGCCGGGGGCACCGCCCTGGGCCTGCAGGACGTGCCCGTCGGGATCCTGGTCAGCCTCGGCCTCATCGGCGCCGCCCTGACCTACGTCGTCGGCGCCCTCGTGCAGCGCGCCTCCACCGCCAGCCGCGACAGCCTCACCGGCCTGTGCAACCGCCGCGGCTTCGACGACGCCGTCGAGGCCGCCGTCGTCACCGCCGAGCGGTCCGGGACCCCGCTGTCGGCCGCGCTCCTGGACGTGGACCACTTCAAGACCGTCAACGACCGCGGCGGGCACGCCGCGGGCGACCAGCTGCTGCGGGCGATCGCCGACCAGGCCGCGCCGGTGCTGCCGGCGGGCGCGGTCCTGGCCCGCTTCGGCGGTGACGAGTTCGCCGTCCTGCTGCCCGGCCGCTCCGGGGCGCAGGCGCAGGACCTCGTCGACCGGCTGCGCGGGGCCGTGACCGCCGCCGGGCTGTCGGCCGGGGTCGCCGAGCTGCGGCGGGGGCACTCCGCCGCCGACCTCCTGCGGCACGCCGACACCGCCCTGTACGCGGCCAAGGCCGCCGGCCGCGGACGGTCCCGGCTGCACGACGACGCCTCCACCGACACCGCCCGCGACCTCGCCGACGCCCTGGGCCGCGGGCACGTGCGGGCCTGGTTCCAGCCCCTGGTGTCCCTCGCCGGCGGTCCCGGCGGCCCGGGCGGGGAGGTCGTCGGGTTCGAGGCGCTGGCCCGCTGGGTGCGCCCGGACGGGCGCGTCGTGCCCCCGGCCGAGTTCATCCCGGCCGCCGAGACGAGCGGGCTCATCGGCGAGCTGGGCCTGGCCGTCCTGGCCGACGCCTGCCGCGGCGCCCGCGAGGTCCGCGACGCGTGGGGGCGCGACCTGCTGCTGACCGTGAACGTCTCCGGCCGCGAGCTGACGTCCGGGGACTACCCCGACCGCGTGCACGAGATCCTGCGCGCCACCGGCTGGCCCACCGACCTGCTCGTCGTGGAGGTCACCGAGAGCCTCGTCGACGGGTCCTCCGCGCAGGCGCTCGCGGCGCTCGACGAGCTGCGCGCGCGCGGCGTCGCGGTCGCCATCGACGACTTCGGGACGGGGTACTCCGCGTTCAGCCGCCTGGACACGCTGCCGGCGGACTACCTCAAGCTCGACAACGTGTTCATGGCGGACATCACGACGTCACCGCGCCGGGCCGGGATGCTGCAGGCGCTGCTGTCGCTGGCCCGCGCGCTCGGGCTGCAGGTCGTCGCCGAGGGGGTCGAGACGCGCGAGCAGGCCGACCTGCTCACGGCGATGGGGTGCACGCTGGCGCAGGGCTGGCTGTTCGGCCGCCCCGTCCCGCCCGCCGAGCTCGCCGCGACGCCGCCGGTGCCGGTGGACCGGGCGGCGCAGTGGCTGGCCGGGGCCCGCGACCGGCGCTGAGGCGGTCGGTACGATCGGGGCCGGTCCCGGTGGCGCGACGCCTCGGCGGTGCGTGGTCGCCGAGATCGACCGGAGGGGAGTCGATCTCGGCGGGCCGGGACGCGGCCGGGCTCCCCCGCCCTCACAGCGCCGACGTCGGGTGGTACGCCAGTTCGGGGCGGCCCGAGCCGCCGTAGCGGGGTTCGCGCCGGGCGCGGCCCGTGGTGGTCAGGTGCTCCAGGTAGCGGCGGGCCGAGACCCTCGACAGCCCCGTCGCGGCCGCCGTCTCGGCCGCCGAGAGCCCCTGCCCCGCAGGCGCTTCGCGCAGGGCCACGACGACCGCGTGCAGCGTGGGGGCCGCCACCCCGCGCGCCGGGCCGGCCGCGGTCCGCAACTGCGACAGCGCCTCGTCGATGGCCTGCTGGTCGATCCCGAACTCCCCCGACGCCGCCGCGACGTCCGCGCGGAACCGGGCGTAGGCCCGCAGCCGCTCCTCCAGCGCCGCCGCCGTGAAGGGTTTCAGCAGGTACTGCACGACCCCCATCGACAGCGACTGCCGCACGACGGCCGGGTCGCGCGCCGCCGTCACCGCGATGACGTCGGCGGGCACGGCCGCGGCCCGCAGCGCGCGCAGCACCTGCAGGCCGTCGACGTCCGGCAGCGTCATGTCGAGCAGCACGAGGTCGATGGGCGCCTCCGCCCCCGCCGCGCCGACCGCGGCGAGCGCCTCCCGGCCGGACCCGGCGACGGCCGCGACGGTGAAACCGGGCACGGCGGACACCTGGGCGGCGTGCCCGGCCGCCAGCAGGGGGTCGTCCTCGACGACCAGGACGCGGATCACGACGGCACCGGCAGGTCGACCACGATCGTGCCGCCGCCGTCGTCGAGCGTCACGGGTTCCTCCACGCGCACCGTCCCCCCGTGGCGGCGCACGACCTGCCCCACCAGCGCGAGGCCGAGCCCGTGCGCCCCCCCGGGCGACAGCCGGTGCTCCTTGCGCGACCAGCCGCGCTCCATCGCGCGCTCCAGCCGGCCCGCGGGCAGGCCCTGCCCGGAGTCGGTGACGCGCACCTCGACGCGGTCGCCCGGCGCGGTGATGCGCACCCGCACCCAGCGCGGGCCGGGGGCCTCCAGCGCCGCCTCGACGGCGTTGTCGACGAGGTTGCCGACGACGGTCACCAGGTCCCGGGGCGGCAGCAGGCCCTCGGCCAGGGCGGTGTCGGGCTCGACCTCGAGCTCGACGCCGCGCTCGGCGGCCTGGGCGGACTTGCCGATGAGCAGCGCCGCCACGGCCGGGTCCGCCACGTCGGCCACGACGAGGTCGGTGAGCTGCTGCGCCGCGAGCAGCTCGGCGGTGGCGAACTCGACGGCCCGGTCCGGCAGGCCCTGCTCGACGAGCGTCACGACGACGTGCAGCCGGTTGGCCGACTCGTGGGCCTGCGAGCGCAGCGCCTCGGCCAGGGCGCGGACGGCGTCGAGGTCGCGGGTCAGGGCCTGCAGCTCCGTGTGGTCGCGCAGGGTCACGACCGTCCCGACGCGGCGGCCCTCCCAGTGCGCGTCGAGGCGGCTGACGACGAGGACGCGGTCGTCGGTGACCTGCACGTCGTCGACGACGTCCTCCCCGGCGTCCAGGAGGCGGCGCAGCGCCGGGCCGACGTCGAGCCCGCCGTCGGCGGTGGCGGGCAGCAGGCGCCGCGCCTCGTCGTTGGCCACCTGCACCCGCCCGGCGGGGTCGAGCACGACGAGCCCCTCGCGCAGCGAGTGCAGGACGGCGTCGTTGACCTCCCACAGCCGGGTCAGGTCGGCCGGTTCGAGGCCGTGGGTGCGGCGGCGGACCCACCGCGACAGGGCCCAGCTGCCGACGAGGGACAGCGCGAGGGCGAGGGTGAGGGCCAGGACGAGGACGGGCAGCCGCGCCAGCAGGTCCTGGGTGACCGACCGGGTCGCGACCCCGGCCGCGACGGCGCCGACGACCTCGCCGCCGGGCCCGCGCACCGGCAGCACCGCCCGCACCGACGGCCCGAGGGTCCCGGTGTAGGTCTCGACGACCTCGCCGCCGGCCAGGGCGGCGTCGGCATTGCCGACGAACGTCTGCCCGATCCGGCGCGGGTCGGGGTGCGTCCAGCGGACCTTGTCGCGGTCCATGACGGTGATGAAGTACACGCCGGTCGCGCGGCGGACGGCCTCCACGTGCTCCTGCAGGCCGGCCCGGTCGGCGCTCGCGGGGTCGGCGAGGCCGTCGCGGACGTCGGGGGCCTGCGCCACGGCGGCGGCGACGTCGGTGACCTGCGTCGCGGCGTCGCGGCGGGTGTCGGTCCGCAGCTGCCAGCCCAGGGCCGCCGTCGCGCCCACCAGGACGATCCCGACGACGAGCAGCTGGAGGACGAGGACGCGCGAGGCCAGCGTCCAGTGCCGGCGGCGGCGCCCGGTCGCGGCGGCGGGGACGTGAACGAAACGACCGGAAGCGCGACCGGTCGGCGGTCGTGTGAGCACCATCACCCCAGTCCTTCAACCAGCAGTCCCCCGGACGTCACCGAGAGGGTCCCATGAGCACAGGCGCTCAGAACTCCGCTTCCGCGTTCCCCGCCCCGCCCGCCGGGAAGAAGCGCGACCGCACCCACTTCCTGTACATCGCCGTCATCGTGGCGGTGGCCGCCGGCATCGCCGTCGGCCTGCTCGCCCCCGACCTCGGCAAGGAGCTCAAGCCGCTGGGGACGGGTTTCGTGGCCCTGGTGAAGATGATGATCGCGCCGGTCATCTTCTGCACCATCGTCCTGGGCATCGGGTCGGTGCGGCAGGCCGCGCAGGTCGGCCGGGTCGGCGGGACGGCGCTGCTGTACTTCCTCGTGATGAGCGGTTTCGCGCTCGTCATCGGCCTGGTCGTCGGCAACCTGCTGCCGACGACGAACCTGCAGCTGACCGACGCCCTGCGCGGCGAGGGCGCCAAGCTGGCCGAGAAGGCCAGCGAGAGCGGCGGCACCACCGAGTTCCTGCTCGGCATCATCCCGACGTCCCTGCCCTCGGCCCTCACCGACGGGTCGGTGCTGGAGGCGCTCTTCGTCGCCCTCCTGGTCGGCTTCGCGATCCAGGGCCTCGGGGAGACCGGTCAGGCCGCGCTGCGGGCGGTGGAGGCCATCAAGAAGATCGTCTTCAAGGTCCTGGCGATGGTCATGTGGGTCGCGCCGGTCGGGGCGTTCGGCGCCATCGCCGCCGTGGTCGGCGAGACCGGGGTCGAGGCGCTGAAGGCGCTGGCGATCGTCATGGTCGGGTTCTACGTGACGTGCGCGCTGTTCATCTTCGTCGTCCTCGGCCTGCTGCTGCGGGTCGTCGCCAAGATCTCGCTGCTCAAGGTCCTGAAGTACGTCGCCCGCGAGATCCTGCTCATCGTCTCGACGTCGAGCTCGGAGACCGCGCTGCCCCGCCTCATCGCCAAGATGGAGCACGCCGGGGTGCACAAGTCCACGGTCGGCATCACCGTCCCGACGGGCTACTCCTTCAACCTCGACGGCACCGCGATCTACCTGACGATGGCCTCGCTGTTCATCGCCACCTCCCTGGGCGACCCGCTGTCCGTCGGTGAGCAGGTCTCGCTGCTGCTGTTCATGGTCATCGCCTCCAAGGGCGCCGCCGGGGTCTCCGGCGCCGGGCTGGCGACGCTGGCCGGCGGGCTGGCCTCCCACAAGCCGGCCCTGCTGGACGGGGTGGGGCTCATCGTGGGCATCGACCGCTTCATGTCCGAGGCGCGCGCGGTGACGAACTTCATCGGCAACACCGTCGGGACCCTCGTCATCGCGACGTGGAGCCGGACGCTGGACCGCGAGCAGCTGACCGCGGTCCTGGCCGGGAACCGGCCGTTCGACGAGACGTCGATGGACCCGGCGAAGACCGCCGACGTCCGCGAGGGCGAGCGCGTCCCCGCCTGACGCCCGCCCCGACGACGAGGGGGACCGCACCGGTGATCGCCGGTGCGGTCCCCCTCGTCGTCCCCGTGCTCAGCGGCGGCCCAGGGCCAGCGTCTCCCGGACGAGCGGGGCGATCTGGTCGACCTCCAGCAGGAACCCGTCGTGGCCGGACGCGGAGGTGACGACCCGCACCCCGCCGACGGCGGCGGGGGCCGCGTCGACGATGCGCCGGGAGTCGGCCACCGGGTAGAGCCGGTCGGAGTCGACGGCCACGACGACCAGCGGCGTGGTGATCGCCGCGAGCGCGGCCTCGGTGCCGCCGCGGCCCAGGCCGACGTCCCAGGTGTTCATGGCGTCGGTCAGGGCGACGTAGGAGCCGGCGTCGAAGCGGCGGACCAGCTTGTCGGCGTGGTGGTCCAGGTAGCTCTGGACGGCGTACCGGCCGGGGGCGTGCGGGGCCAGCGGGTCCTCGCCGAACTGGGCGGCGCGGCCGAAGCGGACGTCGAGCTCGGCGGCGGTCCGGTACGACAGGTGCGCCAGGCGGCGGGCCAGGCCCAGGCCGGTGTGCGGGCCCTGGCCGTCGGGGGCGGAGTGGTAGTCGCCGCCGCGCCAGCCCGGGTCGGACACGATCGCGGTGATCTGGGCGCTCTGGCCGCCGATCTGGTCGGCCCCGGAGGCGGCGGCGGAGGCCAGCACGAGCGAGGCGCCGACGCGGCCGGGGTGCGCCGCGGCCCACTCCAGCGACCGCATGCCGCCCATGGAGCCGCCCAGGACGGCCGCGAAGCGGGTGATGCCGAGGGCGTCGGCGAGGCGGGCCTCGGCGGCGACCTGGTCGGCGACGGTGAGGCGCGGGAAGGCCGATCCCCACGGCCGGCCGGTGCCGGGGCGGGTCGAGGAGGGGCCGGTGGACCCCTGGCAGCCGCCGACGACGTTCGCCGCGACGACGAACCACTCGTCGGTGTCCACGGCGCGGCCGGGGCCGACGAGCTCGGACCACCAGCCGGGCGTGGGGTGCCCGGGCCCGGCCTCGCCGGTGACGTGGGCGTCGCCGGTCAGGGCGTGCTCGACGAGGACGGCGTTGGAGCCGTCCGCGGCGAGCGTGCCCCACGTCTCGTAGGCGAGCCGGACCTGCGGGAGGACCCCGCCGAGCTGCAGCGGCAGGTCCCCGACGTCGGCGAAGCGCCGGTGCCCGGCCGGGTCGCCCTCGCGCCAGCCGCCGGAGGCCGGCGGCGGCGACGGCGCGAACGCGCGCGCGACCTGCCCGGGAACCCCGTCGGTGAGTTCCACCACGTCGACGACCACCACTCCCGCTCGACCCCCTGCTCGACGACCCAGTGTCCCTGACGCGCGGGGCTCAGCGGGCCGCGGCCGCCGCGGCGAACCCGGCGCGCAGGTCGGCGAGGACGTCGTCGACGTGCTCGATCCCGACGGCGAGGCGGACCAGGCCGGGGGTGACGCCGGAGGCGAGCTGCTCGGCGGGGGTGAGCTGGCTGTGCGTGGTGGAGGCCGGGTGCACGACGAGGGAGCGCACGTCCCCGATGTTCGCGACGTGGCTGTGCAGGGTGAGGGCGTCGACGAACGCCTTGCCGGCGGCGAGCCCGCCGGCGATCTCGAAGGCGATCACCGCCCCGGAGCCCTTCGGGGCGTACTTCAGCGCCTGGGCGTGCCAGGGCGAGGTCGGCAGCGAGGCCCAGTTCACGCTGAGGACGTCGTCGCGGCCGGCGAGGAAGCGGGCGACCTCGCCGGTGTTCTCGACGTGCCGCTCCATGCGCAGCGACAGCGTCTCCAGGCCCTGGGCGATGAGGAAGGCGTTGAAGGGGGCGACGGCGGGGCCGAGGTCGCGCAGCAGCTGCACGCGCAGCTTGATGAGGTAGGCGAGCTGCCCGACGGCCTCGGTGAACACGACGCCGTGGTAGCTGGGGTCGGGGGTCGTCAGGCCGGGGAACCGGCCGGAGGCGGCCCAGTCGAAGCGGCCGGAGTCGACGACGACGCCGGCGACGGACGTCCCGTGGCCGCCGAGGTACTTCGTCGCGGAGTGCACGACGATGTCGGCGCCGTGCTCGAAGGGCCGCACGAGGTAGGGCGTGGCGATGGTGTTGTCGACGACGAGCGGGACGCCGTGCTCGTGGGCCACGCCCGCGACGGTCTCGAGGTCGAGGACGTCGCCGGCGGGGTTGGAGATCGTCTCGCCGTAGAAGAGCTTGGTCTCGGGCCGCACGGCCGCGGCCCAGGAGGCGGGGTCGTCGGGGTCGGCGACGAAGCTGACCGAGATGCCCATCTTGGGCAGGGTGTGGTGGAACAGGTTGTACGTGCCCCCGTACAGCCGCGGGCTGGACACGACGTGGTCGCCGGCGGAGGCGATGTTGAGGATCGCGAGGGTCTCGGCGGCCTGGCCGGAGGCGACGAGCAGGGCCCCGACGCCGCCCTCGAGGGCGGCGATGCGCTGCTCGACGGTGTCCTGCGTGGGGTTCATGATCCGCGTGTAGATGTTGCCCATCTCGGTGAGCCCGAACAGGGCCGCGGCGTGGTCGGTGTCGCGGAAGGCGTAGCTGGTCGTCTGGTAGATGGGCAGCGCCCGCGCGCCCGTGGCCGGGTCGGGGGTCTGGCCGGCGTGGACCTGGAGGGTCTCGAAGCTCCAGGTGGCGGGGTCGACGGCGGGGGTGTTCTCGGTGCTCACGGTGCGTCCTCGGGGTCGTGTCGTCGGGTGGGTGCGGGCGCGTCAGGGGCGCCGGCACAGCCCGTCGAAGAGGTACGCGCGCCGGCTCGGCCAGAACGGGTCGAGCACGACCAGCGGTGGGAGCACGCTCCGATGGTGCCGCCGGGGCGAACCCGCGGGCAACCTCGTGCGGTGCGGACTCCCCCCGGGTGGCGAATCGACGCCCTCATGATCGACTGAGAGTGTTCTCGCGAACACCCAGCGAGATCGAACGAGGTCTGGCAGGCTGACCCCGCAACTCTGTGCGACCAAATACTCACGTTCAGCAGCACCCTCGTTGAGCACCTACTAGTCAGTTGTGGAGCGTCGATGGACGAGCAGCACACCCCCGCGGCCACCCCCGCGCAGGTGGCCGACGACTCGGTCCAGGTGATCCGCTGGGACGCCCCCCGCTGGGCGTCGCGCGGCCTGGAGGTCGAAGGCGGCTGGCTGCACAGCTACGAGGCCCGCGTCGTCCCCCTCGAGGGCGACGAGGGGGCCGAGCGACCCTGCCCCGTCCGGCTGGAGTCGACCGACCTCGCCTACGCCGAGGCCGGCCAGACCGTGCTGCGCCGCTTCGGCCCCCGCGTGTTCATCGGCGACACCGCCCAGCTGTCCCTGCCCGAGGCCCGCCGCCTCGTCGCCGCCCTGAACGAGGTCATCGAGCGGGCCGAGGGCCCCACCCCCTGAGGCCGCCCGCGCCTCGGCGTCCGGCCGCACGCCCCCGGCCCGGTACCTTGCGCCCATGACCCAGCGCACCGGCCGCGCCGTCCGGATCACCGAACCCGGCACCCTCGAGCTCACCGACACCGTCGTCCCCGACCCCGGACCCGGTGAGGCGCTCGTCCAGATCGCCTACTGCGGCATCTGCGGCTCCGACCGGGAGGTCTTCGCCGGCACCCGGCCCGCCGAGTTCGTCAGCTACCCCCTCGTCCCCGGCCACGAGTGGTCCGGCACCGTCGCCGCCGTCGGGCCCGGCGTCCCCGACGGGATCGTCGGCCGCGGGGTCGTCGGCCAGGGCATCCGCACCGCCGAGGGCACCCCCGCCTCCGTCGAGGGCGACACCGACGGCTGGCCGCAGGACTACGAGGAGACCGGGTTCACCCTCCCCGGCGGCTGGTCGACGTGGCTGACCCTGCCGGCCCGCTACCTGCACCTGCTGCCCGAGGGCGCCGACCTGCGCGCCGCGGCCGGCATCGAGCCCGCCGCCTGCGTCGCCGAGGCCGTCCTGCTCGCCGACGTCGCCCCCGGCGCGAAGGTCGCCGTCGTCGGCGCCGGAACCCTGGGCCTGCTCGCCGTGCAGCTGCTGGCCGGGCTGGGCGCCGAGGTCACCGTCGTGCACCACAACGACGAGCGCCGCGAGCTCGCCGCGACCTGCGGCGCCGCCCACTACACCGGCGACGCGAGCACCCTCGGCGCCACCTTCGACGCCGTCATCGAGGCCGCGGGCGTGCCCGGCATCGCCCGGACCTCCGTGCGGCTGGCCCGGCGCGGCGGGCGCGTCGTCCTGACCGGCATCCCCGGCACCGACGCCGACGACCTGTCCGCCCTGGAGCTGGTCTCGCGCAACGTCCACGTCCTGACCGTCTTCGGCGCCCCCACCCGCGCCTGGGCGTACGCCGTCCGCGCGTTCTCGGCCGGGATCCTGGACCCCACCCCGCTCATCACCCACGAGTTCGACCTCGCCGACGCGCAGGCCGCCCTCGACGAGCTCGCCGCCCGCCGCGGCGCCCTCAAGGTCCTCCTGAAGCCCTGAGGTTCTAGAAGGGGAACCCTTTCGCCGCAACGGTCCCCGCGCGGACGGGTGGTCCCCGCCGGTCCGGCTCAGGTCCACCACCGGCGGTGACGAGACGCCCTCGTGACCGCCGCGCGACCCGACGCCCCCCGCCCGCCGCGCCGCAGCCGCCCCCTGCAGAACACCCTGCTGGCGCTGGTGCTGGTGCCCGTCGCCGGGCTGGCCTGCGTGGCGGGCGTCGGGGTCGACGAACGGCTCGGCCACGTCCGCGACGCCACCACCGCGCTCGCGCAGGTCCGCGCCGCCGTCGCCCTCGACGACGTCCGCAGCGCGATCGGGCAGGAGGTCGTCCCGGCCCTGGACGCCGCCGCGCGCGAGGAGCTGACCCGGCGCACCGCGGCCACCGACCGGGCCCTGGCGGCCGCCGGGCGCGACGGCGCGCTGGACGACCCGCCCGGCGGGCCCGGCCTGGACGACCTCGGCGCCCGGATCGCCCGGGCCCGCACCCTCAGCGCGAGCGACCTCGACGGTGGCCTGGGCCTGTACGGCGGGCTGCTGTCCGACCTGTCCGGCGCCGTCGACGGGCACCTGCGGGCCGCGCGGTCCCTCGGCCTGGACGGCGACCTCGCCGCCGCCGTGTCCGACCTCCAGCGCGTCTCCACCGCCGGGAGCCTGTCCACCCGGGAGACGAGCCTCTACCTGGCCGTCGCCGCGGGGCTGCCCTCGGTGCGGCGCGACGACTTCGTCAGCGCCTGGGGCGCCTCCCGGCAGGCCGCCGCCGAGGTCGCGGCCCTCGGCGACCCCGGCCTGGCCGCGGCCTGGACCCGCGCCACCGGCTCCCACGGCGCGCGCCGCCTCGACGCCGTCCTCGCCCGCGCGGCCCTCACGCCGGCGACGCCCACGGCGGGGGACCTGACGACGGTGGGCCGGGGCGCGGCCGAGCGCGACGCGGAGCTGCGGGCGGTGCTGGACCGGGCCGCGGACACCGTCGTCGCCCGGGCCCGGGAGCAGTCCGAGGCCACCCGCGCCGAGCTGCGGCGGCTGCTCGCCCTGTGCGGGCTGGTGGTGGCGGCCACCCTCACCGGCACGCTCGTCGTGCGGCGCGCCATCGCCCGGCCGCTGAACCGCCTCGCCGCGCAGTCGCGGGCCGTCGCCGCCGGGGAGGGGGGGGGGGGGGGGGGGGGGGGGGCGCGCGCGCGGCGGGGGGGGGGGCGGGGGGGGGGGGGGGGGGGGGGGGCGCGGGGGGGCGGGGCGGG